>NZ_JASJVS010000042.1:0-39738 GCF_035019605.1 Undibacterium sp. 5I2
TGGATGCGCAATCGACCTGACTTGTGGGTAATGATCAGCGCGCTTTTGCGCGGGAACCTGGCGGCGTTCGTGCTTAAAAAAAATGCCAGAAATCATGCTGTTTTCAGTGCTAAAAACGACACTGGGTTTCCGCCAAAAGCATGCGGGAAGGGAATGACGAGGTATACGGTGTTTCAGGTGTAAAAAAGCGTCCATCAGGCTTTTGCGACGATCCGTTAAATTGTTAGTCAAAGCCCTCATGCCGGCTTTTTCTCCACCGCCCCCCGCACTTCAAACTGTATTTCATCAAGCAATTTACCGCTGCGATCGCGCAAGCTCACAGTATGCCGGCCTGGCCACGGAAACCAATCTGCTTCGAGTATGCCGGCGGCCTGTTGTTTGATGTTGGCGGTGCTTTTTATTGGCTTACCATCGATCAGCAAGATGCCCGGCTGCAAGCTTTGCGCGCGCAAGCGCATGCGTTGCCGTTGCGCCGGGATATCGGGGTCGAGCGCGACCACCATGCCGGCTTTCGGGTAGTTGATCGCTGCACGGATCTGGTCCGAGGCGGCGGTTAGCAAGCGGTCTTGCCCTGTACCGATGAGAAAATATTCGCTGCGCGGTGCTTCGCTGCTATCGGCATAGCTGATCGCTCTTTGCTCTACCCCGGCCGGCCGGCGCGGCGCGGCCGGTGCGGCGGCCCCGCGATGCAGGTAGTGTATAATTTCTTGCCACACCGGTGCTGCGCCGGTCTGGCCCGAGACATCCCACATCGGTGCCCCCGAGGCATTGCCAACCCAGACGCCGACGGTATACCGACCGCTGAAACCAATACACCAATTGTCGCGCATGTCTTTCGAGGTGCCGGTTTTGACTGCGCTCCAGACCCGCGTAGTCAAGGCGTTTTCCAAGCCGAAGGTGTGCGCCCGAGCAGCGCGGTCACTGAGTATATCGGCGACGATGAAGCTGGCGGCCGGATTCATGCGTTGCACGACCGGTGCGACGCGGGTCGCCAGTTCTTCGCGCAGCGCGCTGTAGCGCCCTTGATTGGCCAAGCTGCGGTAGGCATTGGTCAGCGCTGCCAGACTGACATCGGCACTGCCCAAGGCTAAGCTGTAACCGTAAAAATCACCGGATTCGCGTAGACCGAAGCCCAATGCTTGCAAGCGTTCGAAGAATACCTGCGGCTGCACGCTGACGAGCGTGCGCACCGCCGGAATGTTGAGCGATGCGGCCAAGGCAGTCCGCACGCTGATCAAGCCTTGGTAATGTTTGTCATAATTTTGTGGAATATACAGGCCATTGGTGGTGCTCAGGTTCAGCGCTTGGTCATCCAGCAGTGAGGCAGCCGTCAGCAGGCGTCGTTCCAGCGCCAATTCGTAGAGAAAGGGCTTGAGGGTCGAGCCGGCTTGACGTAAGGCGGTGACGGCATCGACTTGCGGGGCGTCAGACAAGCTGCCGCTCGAACCTACCCATGCCAACACCTCGCCGCTGGCATTGTCGAGTACCAACACGGCACCATCTTCCACATTGCGCTGCACCAAGGCTGCCAATTGCCGGCGCAAACTGTCGGCGGCAAACGCTTGTAAGCGGGCGTCGAGGGTGGATTGCACGCGGCGGCGGCGCTCCGATAATAGCCGGCGCGCCAGATGCGGAGCCAGGTTCAAAGCTGGCGGCAAGCTGTTGCTCAAGCCCGGGCCAGTCAAGCGTGCAAAGGCCAGTGTTGCTTGGCCTTGAAGGTTCAGGCACATGCTGCCCTGCCCTTGCTCTTGTAAGATCCGACAAGCGCGTGTACTGACGTTGGCGACACTGGCATTCGGTGCGCGCAGCAGTGCCACCGCCAAGGCTGACTCGACTTGATCGAGTCCGCTAGGATGTTTATCGAACAAGATGCGCGACAAAGCATGGACGCCGACCAATTCGCCGCGAAACGCCACCAAGTTCAGGTAGGCTTCTAAAATTTCATCTTTGCGCCAATTGCGCTCCAAAGATTGGGCGACCCAGGCTTGGTTGATCTTTTGTACGGTGCTGCGACCACCGGCGCGGCGGCGAAGTTTTTCATCGAGCAAACCGGCCAGTTGCATGGTGATGGTGGAGGCACCGCGGGTTTTGCTATTCCAAACATTGCCCCAAGCAGCGCCGGCCACAGCGCGCCAATCGATGCCGGAATGTTGGTAAAACTGCTTGTCTTCGGAGCTAATCAAGGCCAGGCGCAAGGCTGGAGAGATCTCGTCGAGCTTGACCCAAGGCAATTTGCGCTCGTTCATATTGACGCGTAATTGCTGGATCACGACGCCATGACGGTCTAATAACTCTCCTTCCGAGCTGGCAAACTCGGCTTTCAGTTGCGCCAAGCCTGGCAGCGCCGCCGCACTGCCACAAAACAACCACAACAGCAAAGGGTAACAAGCCCGGTGGCACCAATAGGAACGCGCCATCACTCTACCTGCAACAGCGCATTCGGCAGCTCAGCAAACATTTCCGGCGCATACATGGCTTCGACTCGACTGGCTGGCAAATGGAAGCGGCCGGCATTATTGAGCCGCATCGTGTACGACATGGTGAATTTGCCTTTCGGAATAAATTGGTAATAGCTGCGAAACGCGGAGAAACTGCGTTCTTCAAAGCTGGGCCACAGTTGCTCGGGCGGACGAGTTTGACGCTCGGCCAAGGCCGAATCACGCCCCAGGCCGGAGCCAAGCACAGTCGCCCCGGCCGGTATCGGATCGCTGACCACCACCGCGCTCATATCACTCTGCGCCTCAATCGCCAAGACCACGCGCAAAGTATCGCCACGGCTGTAACGGCCCGGGATTTTTTGCGTCAATGGCGTGACCGTCTTGACGAGGCGATAGCCGGCGCTGACGGGCGCGCGCAGCGGCTGGGCGGCCAAACTTTGCAGACTGAGCCAAGGTTTGCCTGCGCCATCATGTTGCACTTGCAAGCGGTCATCGCTGCCAGGCTGCGGCGGCCAGGCCAGCAAGCCGGCCGTGGGTGTGGCGCTGGCCCAATTTACGTTCAGCGCGGGCGAGGCTTTCTCAATGCCGCTGCGCAGCGTGATACGGCTCGTGCCGCTGACTTTATTTGCCTCGAATTTTTTGGAAAACTTTTCCATCGCCAGCAAACCCCAGACGTTGGCGGTGGTCGTCAGCCATTGTCCATTGACTTGCCGTTGCAAGGCCCCGCTAAAGATTTTCGGCAGCTCGTCGCGCCAGCTCGGTTCATTCAAGGCCAGCAAGACCAAACGGTTGCTGTTGACATCGGCATTGCTCATCAACCACCACCAGTAATCGCTGCTTTCGCTGCTCCAGCCTATGCGTGTGCCTTGGTAATCGAGTCGATTGCGCAACTGCTGTAAGGCTTCTTTGAGCGCGCCATCGCGTTGCGGTAGCGTCGGTACGCGTTGTAGTAATGCTAGCCAATCAAGCAAGGCACTGGTCGGCCACAGCGCCGGTGTCACTTGCACCGAGCCGAGCTGACGTGCGCTGATCGGACGGTAGCGCGACAAGGCTTCCAAGGCGGCCAGTTTGCGCACCTCAAGATCTTTGCGCGGGGCCCAAAAATCACGCGTGATCTTGCCATCGACGAAGGCGCTCAAGCCGTCGAGCATTTTTTCTTTTGCCGCCGACGGCAAGCTGTAGCCAGATTCATCGCTGACCGATAGCAGGTAGGCGCTCAAGCTGTCGCTGCCTTGGCGTTGCGCCGGATCATTGGGGGGATAAAAATACGCCAAGCCATCGCCATCGAGATACGCTGGCAATGCAGCGCTGAACTTTTGCCACAGCACTGGGTCGCGCAAACCTATGGCACGCGAGGCTTGTTGTTCCAAGCAAGTGTAAGGATACTGAGTGAAATAGCGCTTGAGCGCGGCACTGCCGTTACTGAGCGAGGGCGACAACGACACCGCGATGCCGCCACGCAGTGGCAAACTGCCTTCCGGTTGGCGCACCGCGAGCGACCAAGTTTGATCGATTTGCTGCAAACTGGCTTGCCGCACGCTCAGCATCACGGCCGGCAATAGCTGTTGATCGAGTTGCAGGGCATCGGCAGCGCTGCCGCCCTGCTCCTTGGCTTCAATGCGCCAGGCCAGTGCCACGCTTTCTTGGCTGCCGGACAAGGCCGGTGCGCTGACTTGCCAAGCCACTTCCTTGCTCGCACCAGCCGCTAGCGCGACTTGTTGCGGCGTTAAGGCCGCGCTATCCGTGCGCGCCTGCAAGGTCACCGACATGGCACGTGCGCTGGTATTGCGCAGCGTAAACATGGCGGAATACTGATCGCCCTCACGCACCATTGGTGGCAAGCCCGAAACGATTTGCAAATCTTGGGTGGCGCGGATACTGGTACTGCCGCTGCCGAACAAGGCCGCGCCACTGGTGGCGACGGCGACGATGCGGAAACTGCTCAGCGCATCATTGAGCGGCACTTCGATGCGTGCTTGCCCATTTGCATCAAGACGCACTGACGCTTGCCATAACAAGAGCGTATCGAGCAATTCGCGCGTCGGTGCCGTGCCACCACCGCCGCCAGCCGCCACCGCCTTGCGGCCGTAATGACGTTTGCCGATCACTTGCATCTGCGCCGTGGCGGTTTCCACGCCATAACTGCGTCTTTGCATCATGGCGGCCAGTACATCCCAACTCTCATTGGGCTGTAATTCAAGCAAGGCTTCATCGACGGCGGCAATCGCTACCTCGGCACCAGCCGCCGCTTTACCATCAGGCAATTTAACGCTGACCGTCACCTGCGCCTTGGCGCGGATAGGATAGGTCGCGCGGTCTGCTTTCACCTGCACTGCCAGCGCGTGAGCTGCGGTGCCGACGCGAATTTCAGCAATACCGAATTTAAACGCTGGTTTAGCCAGATCGACGGTGGCCGTCGGCGCTTGGTATTCGCGGTACTCTTGCCACCAATTCAGCGGCTCTTTCCAACCCCATTTGAAGAAGGAATACCACGGCACTTCGCGCAAGCGCGCGCGCACCGCCAATACCGATACAAACACATTGGGGCCATAGGAAGCCTTGATCGGCACGCGCACGGTCGGGTCGCGGCCCGTCAGTTCAAGCACCATGGTGTCGATGACCCCTTCGCGCTCGACTGCGACCAAGGCGGTGGCGGCGCGGAAAGGCATGCGCACCTGAAAACTAGCCGTCTCACCGGCTTGATAGCTTTTTTTCTCAGGAATCACGTCGATACGATCTTGATTTTCGCCATCAAACCAAATTTCATCGCCGGAGCTGGCCCAAAATGAAGCTTGCGCGGTGGAAATACGCCCTTGGGCATCTTTGGCGCTGGCCAGCAGCTCGATATTGCCCGATTGTTTCAGCGCTATGTCGCACAGTAATAAGCCGCGCTGGTCGGTTTTACCACTGCACAGGGTGCCCAGAGACTCGCTGCTTGCCACATTTTCATACGCATAAAAACCTCCGACCAAGCGTTTGCGATGCGAATTGCTGCGTTTGAGCGTGCCGGCTACGGTCATGGCGACCCCAGCTTGCGGCCGGCCGGCGGTATCGAGGGCGAGCGCGCTGAATCGCGCTTGTCGCTTCACCGCAATCCAGGCTTCGGTCTTGATGCCGACCACCACGGCCGCCGGCCACAAGGGCGTGAGCGCGCTGACGGTCTGTATCTCGCCATTGGGATCGGCGTAAGTCATCTCGGTTTGCACTTCCTTGGCGCGTGTCAGTGCGGGCAAGGCTTGCAACACGGTTTTGCCGGCACCGTTATTGTCGAGGGTGACGGAAATTTTATCGGCGATGATTTTTTGCTGCTCTTCTGCCGCATCAAAGACGCTGAAAGAAAAATTCTCATACTCAGGAAAGTGCACATTGCGTTCACGCA
Source organism: Undibacterium sp. 5I2 (assembly GCF_035019605.1). Taxonomy (NCBI): domain Bacteria; kingdom Pseudomonadati; phylum Pseudomonadota; class Betaproteobacteria; order Burkholderiales; family Oxalobacteraceae; genus Undibacterium; species Undibacterium sp. 5I2. The sequence goes on from NZ_JASJVS010000042.1 coordinate 5,818, forward strand.
GCATTGCCGTGATTTGCACCGGTAAGCCGGCGGCACCGCCACCATTGAGATAATTCAATTGCACATTCAAGGGCAGGCTCGCAGGTGCAATCAGCGCGCCGGCCGGCGGCACGATGCGGCCTTGCAGCAATGGCAGACGCAACTCTTCGACCCGGAACGCCCCGGTCATATAGCTGCCGCCGTTGTCAGCACTGCTCGCCCCAGCACTGGCAGGGTCGCGGTCGAGTACGATCTCATAGCGTCCAAGTTTGGCTTGTGCTCGAATGGCAAAGCTGCTTTCGGCCAGATTTCCGGCACGCCAAGTGAGCGGGAATTGAAATTCCTGGTTGCTGCCTTGATGAATAATGCGTAAGCGCGTCGGCAATTTGTTTGCTGCAACAAATTCAAAACCACGACTGCTTTCGCTGCGTATCATGTGCTTCATCGATACCGTCTCACCAGCCCGCAACAAATTTCTATCGAGCACGGTATGCGCGCGCAGCGTTGCCGCCGGCATTTGCTCGGTCGGCAAATTGAAGCGAAAGGATTCTATGCCATTATTCCACGATGACAAGGCAAAGGCGACATCATCGCGGCCCAGCTCGTCGCGTTTGCGCGCACTGACAAAATAGCCGGGAATCTGCACGCTGTCGGGCTTGCCATCGGCCGCTGCGCAGCCGCCAACCAAGCCGGCTGGCAGCATGGCAATCCCTCGGCTATCAGAGCGCCCTTTCCATAGCAAATTGCCGCGACAATCGCTTAATTGCACAGCCGCATCAGCAACCGGCTTGGCATTATCCAAGCGCGTCACCCACACCATGCCGGTTTCCCGCGCCAATTTCAGATGCACGGCCAGATTAGTGACCAGCGCGCTGGTACGGACGAACATCGGTGCCGGTTTTGCCAACAAGGCAGCACCCAAGCTCGGTGAGGCCAATTCCAATACATAGAAACCGGGCGCGTCAAATGGAATACCGATGACTTCGAAGGGGCGGCTCGCCTGTGCCGCATACGAAGGTAACTTCAGCGTGCGTGCGCTGCTTTCTTGCGCCAGCAATCCGAGGCTGCGCGTTTCCACATCGCGCCCTTGCAGGCGCAACGTGCGTTCATGGTAGCGATTGAGCTTACTGATCCAAGCGATGATCGCGCCATCGTCATCGACTTTAAGTTTGGAAAGCTGACCGGGAGCGATACGCCCGTCGGCGCTACGCATCAATAATTCCGGCTCGACGTTACGCAGTGACAGAGGCAGACTGGCACCACCGTTGAGTTCAATGATGCCAAACGGGGAAGCGGGAAATTTTGCCAAGGGCGGGTAATCGGCCATCGCTACCGTGAGCGGAAACTGTGCGGCATTGCTGAGCGGCCGGCCACTCTGGTCCTTGATTCCGGTTGGCAATTCCAAACGCACGCTGGCATTGGCCGGCAGCGGCGTTTTGAAAGTCAGACGGCTGACCCAGGCGACACGCTCATTGTCGTAAAAAAACGGTTTGATCTGACGATCACCGGCCCGCAATACGATTTTTTCCGCTATAGCGCGTGGGATCTCGGTAGAAAACAGCAAATGCAGCGGCAGCACCGGGGTGCAAGCGGCATTCGCGTTTTCACGCTGGCAAGAAAATTTCGCACTGAAAGGGCTGCGCACCTTGTAGGGGAAGCGCTGGTCTGCTTGGGCAGCTTTGTCCTTGGAGGCCTCACCTTGCCAGACCAGACGGACTGCGACATCGGCCGGAAAGCTTTGTTGGCATTGCAGTGTGGCGACGCTGGCAGGCTTGATCTCTTTGGCAAATTCATTGAGCAAGGCCGTGCGCGCCGCGCCGCTCACGAGTTTCACTGGCACCCGCTCGTGGATGCCGGCGATTTCGCAATAGGCGCGCGCGCGCAAGCTTGCCTCATCGACCGGGGCACTGAAAAACAAGATGAATGCCTGTTCTTCTTCAATCTCGGCATCGGCATACGGCTCGATACGCTCGACGCGCGCAGCAGCGGCTTGAAAGACGAAGCGGCGTTGGCCCTCGAGCGCATTGCCGGCGCGGGTTTTGAGCGCGCTCGACAACTGAAAGCTGCACGGCTTGCCACTCTGTGGCGCGCGGCTGAACTCGTAGACCCAGTTGCGCTCATCAAGCCAGCGGCCACTGCCAGTTGCACTGCAATTGATGTCGAATGGCGCAGCCGCAGCATTATCGCCAAAGGCAATCATGGGTTCAGAAAACCGAACCTTGACCTGATTGAGCTGCGCCACCGTACCCTGTGGCGTAAATTGTTCAACCTGCGCTGCCAGCGCGCTGCCCACTATCGTGAGCGCACTCAACAGCGCGGCCTGTACTGCATTCCAAACCAACTTCATCCCTACCTCCAGTCACCACGCAATTCTTCCACTTTTTGCTGCAAGATCAGGGGTGTGACCGCTGCGGCGGCAATCGGTTCAGCCACCACTAACTCAAGTTTGGAAAACAGTCCGCGCCGGAATGCGCGCTGGAAGGGGTTGCCTGTGCCGCGTGACAATAAGCTGCCCCACAAACCACGTAAAGCCATAGGGTAGACCGGCACGGGCGAACGTTCAAGGATTTTCATGATACCGCCTTTGAACTGATTGATGTCACCAGTCGCAGTGAGCTTGCCTTCAGGGAAAATACACAGCAATTCACCTTCATGCAGGGCTTGGGCAATCTCGATATAGGCTTTTTCCATCAGCCATTGATCTTCCTTGGCCGGCGCAATCGGTATCGCTTTGGCGGTGCGGAAAATCCACGACAGGAAAGGAATCTTGAAAATGCGATGATCCATGACGAAGCGAATCGGCCGTGGACTCAAAGCCATGATCACGATGGCGTCCATGTAGCTGACGTGATTGCAGACTAATATCGCCGCGCCCTCTTCCGGCAGGCGTTCGGTTTGCACGGTCTTGATCCGGTACACGGTGTGAATCAGTAACCAGGCAATGAAGCGCATTAAAAATTCTGGCACCAGACTGAAAATATACAAGGCGACCAAAGCATTGAGGATGGCCGTGAACATAAAAATCTGCGGAATCGTGTAACCGCGTACCAGCAAGGCCGAGGCAGTTAATGAGGCGACTACCATGAAAATAGCATTAAGGATATTCATGCCGGCAATCGTGCGCGACAAATGTTGGGGATCGCAACGTGTTTGAATTACCGCAAATAAGGGTACGATGTATAAGCCGCCGAACACGCCGAGCAAGAGGATGTCGAATAAAATACGCAGACTACCGGCGGTGCTGATGAATTGCAGCATATCGACCGTGTGCGTATTCACATAAGCAACGCTGGCGAAGTACAGTTCCAAACCGAATACGGTCAAGCCAATCGCACCGAAGGGCACCAGACCAATTTCGACCTTGCGACCGGATAATTTTTCACACAGCAAGGAACCGGAACCGATGCCGACGGAAAAGATGGCCAGCAACAAAACAAACACACCGTGATCACCATGCAGGTAATTTTTCGCATACAGCGGAAATTGCGCCAGAATGATGGCACCGTAAAACCAAAACCATGAATTGCCTAGCAAAGACAGAAATACTGGGCGATTTTGTTTACTGAAAGCCAAATTTCGCAGCGTTTCCGACCAAGGATTCCAATTCATCTGCAAATCCGGTGCCGGTGCCGGCGAATACGGAATGCGCAGACTGGTCAGATAGCCGATGAGCGCAATGCCGATCGCGCCAAAAGCAATCAACTCGGTGCCCCAAGGTTGATGCACGACCAGCAGCGCGCCGAGTATTTCACCGAGCAAAATGCCGACGAAGGTCCCCATCTCGATCAAACCATTGCCACCGATGAGCTCATCGCGACTTAAATGTTGCGGCAAATAGGCATACTTGACTGGGCCAAACAGGGTGGAATGAATCCCCATGCCAGCCACGGCAGCGATCAAGACCCACAAATTATGCTGCATCCAGCCATAGGCGGCGACCGACATGATGATCACTTCGAGCAATTTGACCTTGCGCGCCATCCGGCCTTTTTCATATTTATCGGCTAACTGGCCCGAGCTGGCAGAAAACAGCACAAATGGCAGAATGAATAAGCCCGGTATCAATTGATTGAGTAAGCCGACATCGAGCGTGGTCCAATGCAAGGCATCGAAGGTCAATACCGTCAGTAAGGCAGTTTTGAAGACATTGTCGTTGAAAGCACCGAGAAATTGGGTCCAAAAAAACGGCGCGAAACGCCGTTGCTTGAGCAGCGTAAACTGGCTGTGTTGGCTCATGAAAAGACCTGATCAAAAAATGTGACGATAAAGATGAAGGCTACGACAACGGCCTCTTGTTAAGCGCGAAAAAAATCAATTGCTTGCTGAACTGATAATATTTTACAGCAAGATTGCTGTGCCAAGTGCAGCGCCAGCTCTAATTGTTCCGGCGTGGTGCCCCAAGGCCCGGGCGTGTTGCTGACTTCATGCGAATACAAGATCAGCCAGCCGCCGTCACGTGCGGTGTCGGCGATCAGCTGCGCCAGCACAGCCGTATCGGTACTGGCCGCATACAGTGGCTGAGCGCGCAAAGCCGCCAGATCGGCACGGCCGACATGACGGCCGCCGCCGGTGATGCGGCTATAGCTGAAGCGTCGCGCCGCCGCCAATTTGCTACCGAGATCGTAGGCACCGAAGGGAAACGCAAAGCCGCCGGTGCGAAGGCCGTGCTGTTGAAAAAAATCTTGATTGGCTTGCCAGTCGCGCGCCAAGGCCGCTACCTCATGTTGCGCGCAATTCGTATGCGAAAAGGTATGGCAGCCGATTTCATGACCACGTTGCGCCAAGCTATGCAAATCGGCCAAGCTGTGGCATAACTGCCCCTGTTCCGGCTGGTCCGTCAACGATCCGCAGACATAAAAGCTGGCACGGCCAGCGTAAGCTTCCAACAGCGCCGCGCCAGCTTGGCAGGCACTGGCCGGCACATCATCAAAACACAGGCTGACTACGCCTGGTCCGCGGTTTAAGGGCAGCCAATTGCAGGCCACGTGGCGCGCCGCTAAACGGCTCAGCCGGGTACGCAGCGGCGTCATGGTCGTAACGCCTCAGGAGCACTCAAACCCCGTTGATACCGATTGATACCGGCGCGGCCGGCGGCGCCACTCTGGTTTTCAAAGGTATATTCAAAACCGACTTTGACGATGTTCTGGCTCAGGTTCAAATTTGCCGCATCGCCCGAAGTTTTTTCATGAAAACCATCGAGCAGCAAGCGAAAGCCGCGTTCAAATTGATAGCTGGCACCCAGTCCCAGTCTTTGCAAATTCTCGCTGAGGGCACCGCTGTTGGCGGCGGTAGCGAGACGTGGAATCAAAGTCTGGGTGCTGTTCTGACGCAAGGCTGACAGATTGAATTGGAGCTTTTCTGAAGTTTTCCATAAAGCATCGAAACGCGCGCCCTTGCTCTGCACATACAGAACACTTGGGTCGACGATAGAAAACGGGCGGTCAAACAATTGCACATCAAGACGCAATTTCGGCGAGTACAGGTAGGTGCCGCGCCAAATCGCATTAAACAGATGGGTATTGCGTTCGTTTAAGCTTTGGTAAGCGCGCCGTATCGTACCGAGATGCACACTGCTATTGGTTTTCACGCTGTAACGCCATTCGCCGTCGAGAAACAGCTCGTTTTCGTGATATTGGCGATCGAGATCGTTGATCTGTTGCGCATTCCTGTCGGGGTAATCGGTGCGCGCCCAGCGATTGCCGGCTTCGATACTCGAACCGGTGCCGGTCAGATAGCGCAGACCCAGTTGTTCGCCGCTTTCACGAAAATCATAGAGCCGATTAACATTAAGGTCATACGACAAGCTGCTACGATACCATTTCGTCGCCAGCAACCAGTCATCGCTGATATGTAGGTTAAGGCTGGCATCGACGTGTTGTTCATGTTCGAGATCTTTGTCAGTCAAACTCCCGTTAAGGTAGGGAAACAAACGTTCCGCAGCACCGACACTGACTCGTCCGCTCAGCAACTTGCTTGCCACCCATTCGAATGCGGCGTCGCCGGCATGCGGTTGGTGATCGAGCTGGCGATACGCGTTGTAATGCCGTTCACCCAGCGTGGCACTCAGTATCAAGCGGGTTTGATCCGACAACAGCGGGACGATGGCGGCCAGACGCAAATCGGCCGCCGCCACCGTTGCGGCTGGGCGGGCCAGCGCGTTTTGTGCAGCATCAAGCTGATCCGTATAAAAACGCAGCGGGTTACTATCGCGGCTGAGCGAGGTTTCCAGTTGCAATACCAAGTCAGTCGTGGCTGCAGCCGGCGCGCTGCACAGCGCCGTCAGTAACCACAGCAACAGTCGCCTTGGTAGCACCTGTTTGATCGTTCCCGCCATGCCTCAGCCCTCCGCTGTAGCGACAGCGGCTTGCGCCACCAAACCCTGCTCACTGAGCCGGAACACGCGGTCACAGCGCTGAGCCAAAGCGGCATCGTGCGTGACAATGACGAAGGCAGTACCGAGTGTGGTCGACAATTCCAACATCAATTCAAATACTTGCTGTGCCGTGCCGCCATCGAGATTGCCGGTCGGCTCATCGGCCAAGACGCAAGCCGGTTCGCTCACCAAGGCCCGCGCCAAAGCGACGCGTTGCCGTTCGCCGCCGGACAATTCGCCCGGCACATGGCTAAGCCTGTGCGCCAAGCCGACGCGCGTGAGGATGGCGCGCGCGCGCTCCTGCGCTTGCGCACGCGGCATACGGCGTATCAGCAAAGGCATGGCAACATTGTCGAGGGCAGAAAATTCCGCCAATAAATGGTGAAACTGATAGACGAAACCGAGATGTTGGTTGCGCATGATGCCGCGGGCGGTCTCATCCATGCCGGCCAATTCTTGCCCGAGCAAGTACACTTGGCCGCTGCTGGGCGTATCCAAACCGCCCAACAGATGCAACAGCGTCGACTTGCCGGAACCGGAAGCGCCGATGATGGCGACCCGCTCGCCACGCATCACCGCTAAGCGGATGCCTTGCAACACTTGCACGGCATGTTCACCCTCATTGAAACGTTTGCTCAGCTCGGTGCATTGCAACACTGCCACCGCCGGCTTGATGGAATCATCATTCATAACGCAAAGCCTCCACCGGCTTGACGCGCGCAGCACGCCAGCTCGGGTATATCGTCGCTGCAAAGGCCAGCAACACTGCCATCAAACTGATTTGCATCACATCGGGCCAGCGCAAATCGGACGGTAAGGCGCTGATGAAATATAAATCTTTCGGCAAGAAATCAACCCCGAACAAGCGTTCGATGAAAGGCACGATCACATCGATATTGAGTGATACCAAGACCCCGCCGCCCACTCCGAGCGCCGTGCCGACCAAGCCGACGATACCACCCTGTATCATGAAAATTTTCATGATCGATGAGGGTGACGCCCCGAGGGTGCGTAAGATCGCGATATCGGCTTGCTTGTCGGTCACCGTCATCACCAAGGTCGACACCAAATTAAAGGCAGCGACAGCAACGATTAAGGTCAGAATGATGAACATCATGGTTTTTTCAGTCTTGACGGCGGTAAAGTAATTACGGTTTTGCTGCGACCAATCGCGAATTAACAAGTCCCCACTGAGCGTGTGCGAGAGTTCGAGCGCCACTTTCGGTGCCTCCAACATATCCTTGATGCGCAAACGCACCCCGGACGGTGCACTGAGGCGGAAAAATTTCTGTGCATCCTCAATGTGCATGAAGGCCATACCAGAATCAAATTCATAATGACCGGCATCGAACATGCCGACCACCGTGAAGGCCTTGAAGCGAGGAATCATGCCTGCCGGTGTCATCTGCCCATCCGGCGCGGCCAGCCTGACCTTGTCGCCCAAGCCCACGTGCAGCGCACTCGCCAGTGCCGAGCCGAGCACGATATTGAATTCACCGGCACGTAAATCAGACCATTTGCCTGCGCTGATCTTGGTCGCCACCTCGGAAACGCGGGACTCTTGCTCCGGCAATACGCCGCGCAGCATCACGCCGCGCATGACATCATCCCCAACAATCATGGCTTGACCATCAACATAGGGGGCACTGGCCAGTACCTCCGGATTTTTTTGGGTCTCCAGTGCCGTCTTATGCCAATCCGGAATCGCCCCGGTCGCATCGAAGACTTCGATATGCGCGAGCACCGACAACATGCGGTCGCGCACTTCCTTCTGGAAACCATTCATCACTGACAACACGATAATCAGGGCCGCCACACCAAGCGCAATACCGGCCATGGAGATCATGGAAATGAAAGAAATAAAGCTATTACGACCACTGCGCCGACCGGCACGGGTATAGCGCAAGCCGACCAGCCATTCAAAAGAGAGATTTTTCACTGCAAATATCATTTCATCAAATTAGGGCAGCCAGCAGTGTGCCATATAATGGCGTCTATGAAAAATTTAGAACTGATATTGCCGTTCAGCATTCCACCTGCTGGCTTGGCCAAAGACTTGCTCGCTGCCTGCCACGCCGATGCCTTGGCACGCATGTTGGCCGGCGCGGCCGCACCAGAACGCCGATCTTACCCCGAATTTGCCAAAGCCTTGCCACATGAATATTGGCTCAGCAACGCTGACTCAGTTGAAAGCGACGCCGCCACGGCACCAGCCTGCGCGCATCAGTTGATGCAGAGCTTGGGTATCACGGTGCCCCACGGCTACTGGTTCGTGCTGCAACCGGTGCATCTGCACGTTGCACGCGATCACCTCGTGTTGACCGATACGCGCCAACTGGTGTTGACAGACAGCCAAGCACGCGCACTCTACGCCAGTGCCGAACGCCTATGCCGTGAAGTCGGACAAGAATTGCTGTATGGTGACGCGAAAACTTGGTTTTTGCGCGCCGATGCCTGGTCAGACTTACAAACGGCTACCAGCGATGCCGCTTGCGGCCATAATATCGATATTTGGATGCCAAGCGGTGAAGCCGCGCGCGCATGGCGCAAATTGCAAAACGAAATACAGATGGAATGGTATATCGACGAAGTCAACGAGCAACGCGCCGCGCGTGGCGAAAGAACCGTCAATTCATTATGGCTTTCAGGCGGCAGTGCCGCACTACAGCCCGCATCGCGCCAGCTTGCCCAGGCCGAGAATGCCGCCAGCTTGCTCGCCAGTGCAGACAGTCTCAGCGTCGTCTTGCAAGACAGCCTGAGCAGCGCCGCCCTCAACGGTGACTGGAATCAATGGCTGATAGAATGGGAAAAGTTAGAACAAGCGTGGTTCCTGCCGTTGGAGCAAGCACTCAAACAAGGTCAATTACAACAATGGCGCCTGGTCTGCAGCGACGCCCGGCAAATCGCCTGCTTCACCATCCCCGCGCGCAGTTGGCGGCGGCTTTGGACTAGCCCATCCTTACGCAAACTGTTTTTCTTGGGTGCAGCATGACGCGCATCGCGACCCGCCCTTACCCTTTGCGCGCCTCCGAGTTGTTGCGTCAGAATGGCATGCACCCAGTGCTGGCGCGCCTGTATGCCGCCCGCAACGCCTGCGATCACGCCGCCCTCTCGACCGAACTCAGCGCCCTGCTCAGCCCGGCCGGCTTGCACCAGATTGCGCCGACCGCCAAGCTGTTGGCCGATGCCATCAGCGCACAAAAAAAATTAGTCATCGTCGCCGATTATGATTGCGATGGTGCCACCGCCTGTGCGGTCGCACTGCGCGGCTTGCGCATGCTCGGTGCCGAGGTCGATTATATCGTGCCGAATCGCTTCGAATACGGTTACGGCCTGACGCCCGAGATCGTGGCCCTGACGATCAGAGAAAAAGCCCCGGATATCATCATCACTGTCGATAACGGCATCGCCAGCGTTGACGGTGTCGCCGCTGCGGCTGCCGCCGGCGTACCGGTGGTGGTGACCGACCACCATTTACCGGGACAAGAATTGCCGGAGGCCGCGGCCATCGTCAACCCGAATCAACCCGACTGCCAATTCGCCAGCAAAAATTTAGCCGGTGTCGGCGTGATGTTTTATGTCTTGCTAGCCCTGCGTGCTGAGCTACGCGCACGTGGCGTGTTTGATCAACAGAGTCAACCGAAGCTCGACAGTCTGCTCGATCTGGTGGCATTGGGTACGGTGGCCGACGTCGTCGTACTCGATGCCAATAACCGCATCTTGGTGGCGCAAGGACTCAAACGCATGCGCGCCGGCCGCATGTGCCCAGGCATTGCCGCCTTATTCCGTGTCGCTGGCCGTGAGCCGCGTTCGGCCAGCCCCTTTGACCTCGGTTTTGCCCTTGGCCCGCGGCTCAACGCTGCCGGTCGTCTGGCCGATATGGCCTTGGGCATAGAATGCCTGAGCACCGATGATGAAGGACGCGCTTGGGCGATCGCGCAAGAACTCAACGGCATCAATGCCGACCGCAAGGAAATTGAACGCGAAATGCAGGATGTTGCAATGCTCCACCTCGATCAATTCGATCCCGGCAGCAAGCACAGCATCACCGTTTACGATGACAGCTGGCACCAAGGTGTGATCGGCATCGTCGCCTCGCGTCTGAAAGATAAGTTTTATCGCCCTACCATTACCTTCGCGCCCGGCAGCGATGGCATCATCAAAGGCTCAGGGCGTTCGATTCCAGGCTTTCACCTGCGTGATGCGCTCGATTTAGTTTCCAAGCACGCCCCGGGGCTGATACAGAAATTCGGTGGCCATGCCATGGCGGCTGGCCTGACCTTGCAACAAGGCGACTTAGCGGCATTTACCGCCGCCTTCGAAGCCGTGGCGCAAAGCTGGCTGAGCCAAAGTGAGCTCGAACGCATCATCACCACCGACGGCATACTCGAAGAAAGCTACTTCACCACCGACTTCATCGCCCTGCTCGATGGCCAAGTCTGGGGCCAAGGTTTTCCGGTGCCGCTGTTTTGCGACGACTTCAAACTGATTTCCCAGCGCGTACTCAAAGAGCGCCACCTCAAGCTGCAACTGGAAAAGCACGGCAAACGCTATGAGGCGATTTGGTTCGGCCATACCGACAGCTTGCCGGAACGGGTGCGCGTCGCGTTTCGTCTCGATGCCAATGAATACAATGGCGTCACACGGGTGCAACTGCTGGTTGAGCACATTGAGGCATCCTCTCCCTGAAACTCTCATTAAATTTGCGCGCAGACGAGTAATCTTGTATTGTTGAAAATATTCTTTCAGAATATGAACTGTTTTGAAGCTTATCAGTCCAAGTTATCGCTGAGTCAGACCTGTTGTTGATGCCTCAAGGCAACAATACCTCCTCACTTCGCCATTGCATTTACTTAACATCGGAGATAGAAACAAGTGAAAATAAGAGTATTGAGCGCAATGGCGCTAATGATTGCCAGCACAACTGGTATGGCACCGGCCTCTGCCGCCACAACGGCCGCCGCTCCAGCACTGATCATGGGCGAAGTCGATGGTTCCGCCCGCGCCCAAGATGATTTCTTCTGGCACGTCAATGGTGCATGGATTAAGGCCGCCCAGATCCCGGCCGACCGCTCGTCCATCAATCCCTTTGTTGAACTCGATGAAGGCGTGCGCACAAGACTGCATAGCTTGATCGAGGACATCGCCAAAGGCAAGCACAAAACGGGCAGTGAGGAACAAAAGATCAGTGACTTATACCTGAGCTTCATGGATACCAAGCAAATTGAAAGCCTGGGTTTGAAGCCGCTCAACGCTGAATTCGCCCAGATCGACGCTTTAACGGATAAGCAGCAAATTCCGGCATTAATGGCATGGTTCAATTTACGCGGTATCAACGCCCCCTATGCCATACAAGTGCATCAGGACAATAAAGATTCGAGCAAATACGTACTCGACATCGGCCAATCTGGCCTGGGCTTACCCGATCGCGATTACTATTTAAAAGCAGATGACGCCAAGCTCAACGATGCGCGTCGGAAATACCAACTGCATATAGAAAAAATGTTGCGCATGGCGGGACAAGCGCATGCCGCCGATAGTGCCAAAGCGATTGTGGCGTTTGAAACCGCGCTGGCCACCATACAATGGGATAAAGTCGCCCTGCGCGACCCGATCAAGGCCTACAACAATATTGCCTTAAACAAGCTCGACGAGCTGACCCCCGGCTACGATTGGACCAGCTACCTGAGCGCCTTAGGTGTGAGTGGCAAAATCGACCGCGTGATTATCGGCCAACCGACTTATCTGAGCGGCCTCAATCAGTTATTGCAGACCACCCCGCTGGCGACACTCAAGCAAGTATTGAAGTGGAATTTACTCAGTTCGGCCGCCTCCCAATTGCCACAGCAATTCGATGCCGAACACTTTGCTTTCTATGATCAAGTCTTGCGCGGCGTACCGAAACAGCAAGTGCGCTGGAAACGCGGCGTCAATTTGGTCGATTCCGGCCTCGGTGAAAGCCTGGGTAAAGAATATGCTGCGCGCTACTTCCCGGCACAAAGCAAAACCAAGATGGAACAACTGGTCGCCAACCTGTTGGTGACGTATAAAAACAGTATCGATACGCTCGATTGGATGAGCCCGGAAACCAAAAAAGAAGCGCAAACCAAACTGGCCTTATTCAAGAGTAAAATCGGCTACCCGAATCAATGGCGCGATTACTCTTCACTGCAAATCAGTAAGGGCAATCCGGTCGCTAATTTACGCAACATCCGTTTGCATGCGAACCAAACTGAACTGGCCAAGCTAGGCAAACCGGTCGACCGCGAGACTTGGGAAATGACGCCACAGACGGTGAACGCTTATTACAACCCGGAAATGAATGAAATTGTCTTCCCGGCAGCGATACTGCAAGCGCCATTCTTTGACGCCAAGGCCGACGACGCCACCAATTACGGTGCCATCGGCGTGGTGATCGGGCACGAAATCAGCCATGGCTTTGATGATCAAGGTGCGCAATACGATGGACTCGGTAATTTGCGTGACTGGTGGACGGCCGACGATCATGCCAAGTTTACGGTCAAAACCGCCGCCTTGATCAAGCAATACAATAGCTACAGTCCGGTTGCTGGTTATTTCGTCAATGGTGCCCTGACCTTGGGTGAAAATATTGCCGATAATTCAGGCTTGGCGATCGCTTATAAAGCCTACCAATTATCCTTGGGTGGCAGACCGGCACCGGTTATCAATGGCTTGAGCGGCGACCAACGTTTCTTCCTCGGCTTTGCGCGTTCCTGGCAAAACAAGATGCGTGACGAAGAATCGATCGTACGCACTAAAACCGATCCGCATTCGCCGCCACAATTCCGCATCAACGGCACCTTGCGTAATATGACACCGTTTTACCGCACTTATGACGTCAAGTCGGGCGATAAAATGTATTTACCGCCGGCTGAGCGGGTCTCAATTTGGTAAGAGTAAGGGCCGCATAGTCGTGTTCCCGGCCCAAAAAAAAACGCTCCATACGCAAAGTATGGGGCGTTTTTTTGGCACGGAAATTAACAACATGCACTAGGCAGGGCGAAGCTTACTTCTGGTCGACCGCAGTCTTTGCTGCCCCCGGCTTGAGATTTTCAAAAAATGCAATCACATCGGCTTCCACACGCGTGCGCGTAAAGGCAGGTAGACTTTGCCAAATGCGCTTGCCATACGGTTTGGAAATTAAACGCGGGTCGCAAATCATCAATACACCAACGTCGGTCTCATCGCGTATCAGTCGGCCAGCACCCTGCTTGAGATTGATGATCGCTTCCGGCAGTTGATGGTGAACAAAGCCGTTGAGCCCCTTTTTTTCCATCGCCGTAATTCGCGCAGCCAATACCGGATCATCGGGCGGCGAAAATGGCAGCTTATCGATGATCACCAAAGACAGCGCTTCACCGCGCACATCCACGCCTTCCCAGAAACTCTGGCTGCCGATCAAGACGCCATTGCCAGCGGCGCGGAAGCGATCGAGTAATTCGGTGCGTCCGGCATCACCCTGCACGAACAGGGGGAAATTCAAGCCGCGCTTGTCAAACTCTTCTTTTAACCTGCCAGCACTGAATTTGACTGCTTTCAATGTGGTGCACAGCAAAAACGTCCGGCCGCCAGCGGCGATAATCACCGGCAGCGCAGCATCGACCACGGCATCGGCATAGTCGCGCGAATTCGGCTCAGGCATGCCGTTAGGCACATACAAGAAGCCCTGCTCCTGATAATTGAAGGGGCTGGGCCAAGTATGTGCCGGCTCATTCCATAAGCCCATTTGCGAAACAAAATGAGTGAAATCATTTTTCACTGCCATGGTGGCGGAAGTGAAGATCCAAGTGCGTGGCACACCTTCACGTTGTTTATTGAAAATCGGTGCGATCGACAAAGGTGTACGATGCAACTGCAGAGAGACAGAATATGCCTCGACCCACAACACATAGTCGCCCTCTTTCTCCTTGCCCTCCGGTGCCGCATTCCAAGCATGAATCTGATCATTGAGCATGATGGTCCGGGCGCGACACTGCTCCAATGTTTCGGCGCGTACCGCTTGCTGTTCCAGTACGACGATCAATTCCGCCAGACTGGTTTTGAGCGCTTCGAGAAATTCAAAAAACGGGCTGGAAGCAGCAATTTGTTCAATCGCCAGCCGCACCACATCCTGTGGAAACGCTAATCGCAGATCGCGCGCCGCGCGCTCGACCGGGGCGACCAACTTACTCCATTCGGCACCATCGCGGGCATGAGATAAACCCTCTGCTTGCACATCGCGGCATAATTCCAAGATTTGCGAGGTAGAAACCGTGTCACCAAAAAACAAGGTCGCGGTTTCCGGCAACTGGTGTGCTTCATCAAAGATCACCGTATTGGCCGAGGGCAGCAGTTCGGCGATGCCGGTGTCTTTCAATGCCACATCGGCAAAGAACAAGTGGTGATTGACCACCACGATGTCGGCTTGCTGAGCTTCTTTGCGCGCCTTCATGACAAAGCAATCCTGATAGTACTGACACTCCGAGCCCATGCAGGTATCCTTGGTCGAGGTCACCAAGGCCCAGACACTGGCAGTTTCCGGTACGCGCGCGAGTTCGGCTTTGTCGCCACTCGAAGTGGTTTTCATGAAACGCGAAATATCACGCAAATAACCGATATCTTCGCGTGAGCTGAGCCGGCCATTTTGCAAAGTACGCTCAAGGTGATAATGACACAGGTAATTCGAGCGTCCTTTCAGCAAGGCCACCGATACCGGTGCCTGTAACACGCGCTTGACGGTCGGGATATCACGCGAAAATAATTGGTCCTGCAGATTTTTGGTGCCGGTGGAAACGATGACTTTACCGCCCCACAACAAAGCCGGTGCCAAATAGGCATAGGTCTTGCCAGTACCGGTGCCGGCTTCGGCCAGCAAGGTACTTTGTCCCGAGATCGCGCGCGCAATCGCCTTGGCCATCTCGGTCTGCGCGGCGCGCGGGCGATAACCGGGCAAGGCGGCACTCAAAGGGCCGGCAGCACTGAAAATTTGTTCGACTTCGGCATCATGGATGCCAACCGCCGCAACAGGGGTGGAAATTTCACTCAAAATGGGACAATCTCAAACTAAATAAATAAATAACCAGACGGACGCTATGCGCGATGCGCGGTTCAGGCCGGCACATCCGGCATTAATTGCATTTTAAGTAAGGTAATATGGTCTTTCAATTGTAATTTACGTTTTTTGAGTCGACGCAATTGTAATTCATCATGCGTAGCATCTCGCATCAAGGCCAGAATAAGCACGTCGAGATCGCGATGTTCGACTTCCAAATCAATAATTCTTTGCCGTACTTGTTCAAAATGACTCATAACCTTCAGCTTAAAGTAAAATGATGCTCATTAGTGCCAAATCATGGGGAGTCAGAACCACTGACTTTTCGCTAGTGTAATCTACCGAGACGTATGAGCCAATATAAGATAGAAGCTGGCACCGGGCAACACATCGGTGATCGCCAAGAGCAACAAGACCGCGTCGCCCTGTTTGCCGCGCCCAATGCGCCCGGCTATATGCTGGCGGTGGTGGCCGACGGCATGGGTGGAAAAAGCGGTGGCGCACTCGCGGCTGAGCAAGTGATCCGTACCACCAAACAATTGTTCGATGAATTTTATCCGGGTAACGATGTCCGTCAGTTACTGCAAAATATCGTCATGGAAGCTCACGCTGTGATCACCCTGAGTGCCGTGTCAGCCGAGAAAGAACCACACAGCACCTTCGTCGCACTGGTGATCACGCCCAAACAAGAGGCGATTTGGGCCCATGCCGGCGACTCGCGCCTATACCGCTTCAACGGACCGAATTTCGCCGAAAAAACACGCGATCATTCGTATGTAGAAAAATTGGTCGATGAAGGAAAAATTTTACCCGAAGAAGCAAAAACTCACCGGCTCTCGAATATCCTCGTCAATGTGCTCGGCTCGACCAACACTCTACCCTACATCAGCTTCGGTCAGTGCGAGCAGTTGCAAGTCAATGACAGTTTCTTAGTCTGTTCCGATGGGCTATGGCATTATTTTGATGATGCCGAACTGTCGGCCGCGGTCGCCGCCAATTCACCGCGCCAGGCCTCCGAACTCTTGATACGCAAAGCCCGTGAACGCGGCATTCCGCGCGGCGACAACTGTACCTTCGCCATTGTTAAGTTGATCGATGCCCCGGCTGAAGTCAAAACCTATACCGTGCAAAAAATTCGCCGCGCAGTGTAAACCCCGAAGCCGTGAGCCGTGATCCCTAAGCAGATCAACGGCCCACAGCGATTCTTTCACTTTACTTCGCCTTACTCGCCATGAGTGCCTGATTAGCTTTGCGATCAGCCAAAATTGTTTGCATGTGCGGACGGGCCGACAAGCGACTCAGGTACTCTTTGACCGGCAAGTCGGCCAAAAAATCGCGGCCATAAACCAGCTTGCTTGCCAAGGAAATCAAGGGCAAATGGATGACTGCGGCGCAATCGGCCTGAGTCAAGCTTTCTCCATACAAATACGTGTCGAACTTTGCCAGCTTGGCGAAGGCTGCGATGTTGCGAGTCAATTGCTTTTCAATTTTGATTTTCAGCTCTTCACTCAGTGTGCCACCGAAAAAAGCCTGTCCATACAATTCACGCGCCACCAATTCCAAATGTAATTCCAGAAATACCACCAACTCATGCACCTTGGCAGCCGCGAAAGGCTCAGCCGGCAACAGAGGGGTCGCTGGGTAGGCTTGCTCCAAGTAGTCGACGATAACTTGCGATTCGCACAAATCGCCCTGTGGTGTCGTGATATACGGCACTTTGCCTAAAGGCGAGTGTTGCATCAACTCTGGCGAGCGATCTGTCCATGCCAGCACTTCTTCAAAGGGGATGCCCTTCTCGAGCAAAACCAATTTTACTTTATTGTAATAATTACTGACTGCAAATCCACATAATTTGATCATAATGGTGACTCATTCACGGTAGATAGGGGTGCCAGACGGGGATGACGCGCACTGGCCTCGCGTTGCCGAATTATTCGGATTTCTGCTTAAAATCAATCTGTTCAAAATTGATGACATGCTCATTTTCTTCGGCTTTGAGATCAAGCTTAAGATCGAGCGGAAGGCCGGGCTTCTCGCTGTCAGGTGGGCGAACCCAGCCAGCTTGACCGGTCAGCGTCTTTTGGCGTTCCAACTCATTGGCGATGGCAATCAATAATAAAATATCGCGATACACCGGCAACTCAAAGCCCATACGCTTGCCATCGCGGTCATCGATCAATAAACTTTCCAAGAATGGCAGACTGTCTTTGGTATTCCAGACGGAACAGACTTTTCTGCTCAAGTGGTCGAAGTCATCGAGTTGACGGGCTGGCAAGCTGATCGGATCGATATCAAATTCGGGTACATTGGCATTGAAAAAAACAATAAATCGATCACGCAAACTATTATATTTCTCTTTATTTGCTGTTACCTTGTACAAATCGAGCAGATACAACCAAGGCACCGGCGATTCCGGATGCGTCAGGTCGGCCTGAGGCTCAAGAATTTCAATCGCACGTTCCGGGTCATTGACCGACATCCAAAATTCAGCCTCTTGGGTAACGTCAGAAATCTCTTCTACTTTCACCGCGATATCGCGGGTGGAAAAGAAGTTAAACGTACTGCTGTTACTGTCTTCCAGGGTCGGCGAGTAATTTTTGCCGAACACGGAAGAGACATCGAGCGGCCCCAGTGCGACACTGCTGGCATTCTGCGGTGCGGTGGGCACGCTGACTTCGCGCTCGGTGGATGCTAATTGATGTGCGCTGAGAATGGCGCTGTCCGCCCCCGTTTCGTAAGTCGCCTGCACGCTGTTGACCAAGTCTTCGATGTGGCGTCGGTTCTCATTGGTCGATTTAGTGGCTTGGCCCTGCTCCCACCACGTGGCTGAATGCGTGTGATGCAAACGACGAATATATGCGAACAACAAGCCTACAATGGCCAAGCAGGCGGCCAGCAAGACCAGAAAGAAATACACCCAATCCTTTGCGACCGAACTCGCGCGCGCCTCATCGAGCGCCGCTTTCTCGCGCCCCAATTGCTGTTTCAGCTGCGCAGCTTCACGCTGCAGCGTTTGCAGTGCAGTTTGGTCTGCAGCAGCCGTCGCAACGGTCGTAACTACAGCGCTTGCCGGCTGCACCGGCTCGTCACGCAGCATGGCGGCAAATTGCACTTGTGCACGTCGTAACTCACTATTACTCTGCTCGCTGCCGGCGTTTTCTGGCACAGTCAACTCTTGCGCCATCTTCAAGCCGCTCGACACCGGCTCGATCTGGTCAGATAAACTCAAGGTATCGCGACCGGTGTTACGCGGCACGGTCACGGCGGCGCGCAGTTTGGGCTTGCTGGTTTTTTCGGCCGTCGGCGTAGTCGCGGCTGACACGGCGGCCGGCGCGCTCGCTGTCTCGCTCGTGCGGGGTGTTTTGCGCGGCCGCTGTACTGGTGTTGCCGCCGTCGGTTCGGCGCCGGAAGTGGGCGAACTTACACCAGGCAAGGCGATGGAATTGAACTCCGGCGGATCGAGCAAGACAGAAAATTCTCGGTGCAACTGTACTTCACAACTGACTTTGACTAAGAGCTTCACCGCTGGTTCGACGATGTTTTTATTGCTCGCCAAATTCAGCATCCGCCGCTTGCATTGGCTCGATACCGACAAACTGAGCTTGGAAAGCGGCAAACCCTCCAAGCTTTCAAGACTGGCAGTAAAGCAATTGGCATCCATATCGGCGGCTTCCACCCCACTGATTTCAAGCTGGGCACTGAGCGTTTGGCCAAGATTGGAAAGAACGTGCAAATTACCGAGACCGAGCGCATGAGCATTACCTGCGTGGCAAGTCAAAAAAGCGCTGGCACACAATAAATAAACAGAAGATGGGCGAAATGGTACAGAAATAATCATATCCTCGATAAATTAAAAGTACTTGCTGTTTGGCACTGTTCTTGATATTGCAATATTACCTTGGTTATAACAAAACTGTTCGCTTGTGCAAATACTAAAGGATAAACTAATTGCATTACAACTAATGCATTTCATCATATTTATCAATTTAAACAACAAAGCAGTAGAGTTCAATCTTTTCGCCACGCTTATTGCGCGCTATTGCGCAGTTCGGTCAGCGAGGATCTTATTGGCGATGCCGCGTAAAATACTGACTTCTTCCGCTTCGAGTTCGGCACGCGCGAACAGACGCTTCAAGCGCGGCATGAGCTTTTTCGGTTTTTCCGGATCGAGAAAATCGATGGCGATGAGGGCCTGTTCTAAGTGCGTATACATACGCTCGACGTCTTCATTGCTGGCACGCACACCCTGAAAGCCGATTTTCTGCTCACCGGGCGGTGGCGTTTCCGTATCGAGGGCGGCAATGCGGCTTTCATACGCCAGCAATTGAATCGCCTGCGCCAGATTGAGCGAAGAATACACCGGGTTGGCTGGAATATTGATTAGCGTTTGGCAATTCATCACGACTTCATTCGGCAAGCCATAGCGTTCACTGCCGAAAATCAGCGCAACCTCGCCAGCACTCTGCTCGGCTGCGCTCTTGGCAAAGGCGCGCGGTGTGATCAAGGGGGGTGAGTATTCGCGCAAACGGGCGCTGACGGCAGCGACAAATTGACAGCCGTGCAAAGCCTCGTCCATGGTGCTGACGATCCGCGCGCCCTCGAGAATGTCGAGTGCGCCACTGGCAAAGGCAATCGCATCGGGATGGCTTAAGGCATCGTCAAAACGTGGGTTGACCAGTACCAACTGGCCGAAGCCCATGGTTTTAATCGCCCTTGCGGCCGCACCAATATTGCCAGGATGACTGGTTTCGACCAGCACGAAGCGCAGGCGTTTGAAAAGAGATGTGTCAGTTTCGGGCAAGTTCATTTAAAATAGCGGTATTCAGCGTTGATTGTTATGGTTGTGCTACGTATGGCGGCACCGTTTTACGATGACAGTTACGCACGCTCTTTATCATTTTTGTGTAGCAGATCAGGGTACTTCATCCGAAGGTGAAGCGCTGCTGTCTGCCGTCATTTTATCGGAAAACTTATGCACCCAATGCTCAATACGGCTGTTAAAGCCGCTCGTCGCGGCGCGACCGTCATCAACCGCGCCTCGTTTGATCTCGACCGCGTCAGCGTCACAGAGAAACATTTCAATGACTTTGTAACCGAAGTCGATCAAGCTGCTGAAGCAGCCATCATCGAAGTCTTGAAAACAGCCTACCCAGATCATGCGATCTTGGCCGAAGAATCGGGTGCCTCCGCTAACTTACACGACGAAAGTGAATTCGTTTGGATCATCGATCCACTCGATGGCACCACCAACTTCATCCACGGTTTCCCGCAATATTGCGTATCGATAGCATTGCAACATCGCGGCGTCATTACACAAGCCGTGGTCTATGATCCTACGCGCAATGAGATGTTTACCGCCAGCAAAGGCGGCGGTGCCTACCTCAATGATAAACGCATCCGTGTTACCCGTTGCGATAAAATTGCTGATGCCTTGATCGGCACCGGTTTTCCATCACGTGATCTGTCCGGCCTCGACCAGTATGTCGAAATGTTCAAAATCATGACTGCGAAATGTCAAGGACTCAGAAGGCCGGGTGCTGCCGCCCTCGATTTGGCATATGTTGCGGCCGGTCGTCTCGATGGCTTTTTCGAAAAAGGTCTGGCACCTTGGGATCTCGCTGCCGGCTCTTTGCTGATAACCGAAGCCGGCGGCATCGTCGGTACCTTCGTCGGCGACTCCGATTATCTGCACAAAGGTGATATCTTGGCCGGCACACCAAAAGTGTTCGGACAAATGGTCAACTTACTGCAAAGCTTTGCAGGTGCCGCCAAAAAATAATCTCTCACTGCCGTTTGCGGCAGTCTGGGCTTCGCTTTTTCACAGGACCGATGCAAGTTGGTCCATGCTTTCACCAAATCATTAGAAACACATGTCATCATTTAACGAACTCGGTCTGTCCGAGGACATTGTCCGCGCCGTCAGCGAACAAGGCTACACCTCCCCGACCCCAATTCAGCTGCAAGCAATTCCAGCCGTCATCAAAGGCGGCGATCTGCTGGCCGGTGCGCAAACCGGTACCGGCAAAACTGCTGGCTTCACTCTGCCGGTTTTGCAACGTCTGTCGACCTCACTCAATGCGCCGAAAGACAAACTGAGCCGTCGTCCCATCCGCGCACTGGTGTTGACACCAACGCGTGAGCTGGCAGCCCAGGTGCAAGAAAGCGTGGAAACTTACGGCAAATATGTGCCCCTGACTTCCGGCGTGATTTTCGGCGGGGTCGGTATTAATCCTCAAATCAAGCTTTTGAAGCACGGCGTCGATATTTTGGTGGCCACACCAGGGCGTCTGCTCGACCATCATCAGCAAGGCACGATTGATCTGCGCCACGTCGAAATTTTGATACTCGATGAAGCCGATCGTATGCTCGATATGGGCTTCATTCACGATATCAAAAAAGTCTTGGCGATCCTGCCAGCGAAACGACAAAACCTGTTGTTCTCGGCGACCTTCTCCGATGAAATCAAAGTCTTGGCCGATCGCCTCTTGAATAATCCAGCCATGATCGAAGTCGCGCGTCGCAATTCGACCGTCGAAATCATCGCTCAGAAAGTCCATCCGGTTGACCGCGATAAAAAACATCCGGTGCTCGCGCATCTGATCAAGACACATTCCTGGAACCAAGTATTGGTGTTTACACGCACCAAACATGGTGCCAATAAATTGGTCGAACAATTATTGAAAGACGACATCTCTGCCATGGCTATCCATGGCAACAAGAGCCAGTCGGCACGTACCAAGGCTTTGGCTGAATTCAAAGAAGGCAGCTTGACTGTCTTGGTCGCCACCGATATCGCCGCGCGCGGTATCGACATCGATCAATTGCCGCATGTAGTCAATTACGATTTGCCGAATGTGCCCGAAGATTACGTTCACCGCATCGGTCGTACTGGCCGCGCCGGTGCGACCGGTGAAGCGGTGTCGCTGGTGTGTGTCGATGAATTCAAATTGTTGGCCGATATCGAAAAATTGATCAAGCGTCAGATTCCACAAGAGATCATCGATGGCTTCATCCCTGACCCGCACGCCAAAGCGCAGCCTATACAGTTGCGCAGCTTTGAAGGCCGCGCACCAGGTGGTGGTGGCGGTCGTGGCGGTCGTTCGCCACAGGGTAACAAACCGGCCCAAGCGCGCGGCAATTCCGCGCCAGGCGGTGCCAAACCACGCACACCGGGCACGCGTCCGGTAGTGAAACAGTCGACGCCACGTCGCTCTGGTGGTCGCGGTAACGTCTGAGTCTTTTCAATCGGTGTAGCTTGAAAAAAATCGCCCGCAGGCATAAAGTCTGCGGGCGGTTTTTTTTAACAACTCAGATCACTTCCAGTAACTCAGCGGAACTTGAAAAAAACGACCAAAAACACGCGCTGCCTTTGCTTGCGCGTGAACCTTTGACACGCGCAGTCGTTCCAAGCGCTTCACTATCACTCTGTGTGGCTCGCTTTGAATCAATCAAGTTACCTCGCCGCCATTGCGATCTTGGCGACCATTGCACTCACCGTCCACCTCATTGAGAAGTGCGCGCCGAGCAAAGATTCCCCCGCTCACTTGGCCAGCATTGATGGTTTGCGCGGCTACCTCGCCGCCTTCGTTTTTCTGCACCACGCAAGCATTTGGTATTTTTATTTACACACGGGCATATGGCGCGTCCCACCATCCAATCTTTTCACGCATTTCGGCGAAAGCAGTGTCGTGCTGTTTTTCATGGTCAGTGGCTTCCTGTATTTTTCCAAATTATTTGCCGCCAAGCTGAGGCCGATTGATTGGAGAAAACTGTATATATCGCGCCTGTTTCGTCTCGCCCCTTTGTACTTTTTTGCGCTGCTGCTGCTTGTTCTGATTGTGGCAATCAAAACAGATGGACAACTCAAGCAAGCACCGCTCGACCTGCTCGCGGCCATCGCCCGCTGGGCTGGATTCAGCCTGTTCGGCACGCCCGATATCAACGGCCTCGAGGGCACCGCACTCATTATCGCCGGGGTCAGTTGGTCGATTGCCTACGAATGGGTGTTTTACTCGCTGCTGCCATTGAGCGCTTGTGCATTCGGCATACGCCCACCCACAAGGTGGCTGCTACTGGGCTGGTGCGGCATCATCATCGCTATTGGCATGCATGCAGCACCTAAGATACTTGGCATGTTTTTGGGCGGACTGGTCGCCGCCGCATTGGTCAGATCAAAGAGATTTTGCCAATTAGCGAGACATCAAGTCTCGTCCGTGCTGTGCATTGCCTGCCTCGTCGTGCTCGTTATCCTATTTCGTTCTGCCTACCATTTCGCCGCAGTAGCTCTGTTGACCATCCCATTCGCACTGATCGCCGGCGGAAATAATCTATTCGGATTGCTGAGCAACGCGACGGCCATCGCCATGGGGCGCATCAGCTACAGCGTGTATATGCTGCATGGAATTATTTTGTTTGTCGCGTTTGACATGGTAGCGGCACCACAAGCAAGCCCCTCACTACTCGTGCATTGGGCAAACACACTCTTACTCACGCCCGTCGTGGTCGTACTCAGTTTTCTGAGTTTTCGCTATATTGAACGCCCAGCGATGGAGTTCGCGAGCGCCTGTGCAAGAAGAAGGGAAAATAAGTCGCCTTGATTGGCATCACCGTGTCAAGCAAGGCCAATTGCGTACGCGTTTCGCTTGCGCAGATAAATAACCGGCATGCTCAAGTTGCTCGACCATTTTCAGGGTATCGAAGGCAATAGCAGTCATGATTTCTATCCTGTAATGTAGCGATGTCAAATAAAATGCTACTGCCAAATACAGCGAAATTCCAGAATATCTTGCTGGCTTTTTAGAAAGCGCCAGCGCAGCGCAGTGAAATCGTACGCAAAGTTCCCCGCGCTCTGCGTGATTGATTTACCATTCCTGTTTTATCGACTGACGCAGGGCCGACGAGCAGCCGCACACGTCGCAACAGACTCTTGGCAAGCACCGCAGCCCCTGCAGGTCGTCATCCCATTTCAAGACCGAGTACATGACAGACAAAAAGAAATCCAGCGCAACGCCCGACTCTGAGGCCAAACATACCCCCATGATGCTGCAATATTTAGGCATCAAAGCCGAGCATCCCGATACCTTGGTGTTCTATCGCATGGGTGATTTTTATGAATTGTTTTTTGGCGATGCCGAAAAAGTCTCGCGCCTGCTGGGTATCACGCTCACGCAACGCGGCAGTTCCGGTGGTAACCCGATCAAGATGGCTGGCGTACCGTTTCACTCGCTCGAAACGTATCTGGCCAAACTGGTCAAGCTGGGCGAATCGGCAGCGATCTGTGAACAAATCGGCGATCCGGCGACCAGCAAGGGTCCGGTAGAACGCAAGGTGATGCGCGTGATCACTCCCGGCACCCTGACTGACACCGATTTATTGCCGGAAAAATCAGAACGCCCTTTACTCGCGCTGGTAATGCTGCAACAACGTAAAACCATTACCGTTGGCTTGGCTTGGCTGTCGCTGGCCAGTGGCGCATTGAAATTAATGGAATTTCAATGCGAAGAGAAAGCCTTGCGCAACCGCTTGATGCAAGAATTGGAGCGCATTTCTCCGGCTGAAATTCTGCTGTCGGCCGGTACCCTGTTGTTGGAAGAATTTCATCAGCAATTGCCGGGGAAATTTTCCGAAGTCCCGGACTGGCACTTCGATCTCAAACAAGGGCAAAAAGCCTTGGAAGATCAAATGGGTACGGCCACCCTCAGTGGTTTCGGTGCCGATATGATGAGTGCGGCCTTCGGTGCCGGCGGTGCCTTGCTGCGCTACGCGGAAAGTACCCAAGGACGCGGACTGCGTCATGTCAACAGTTTAACAGTAGAAAGCGAAGAAGAATTCATCGGCCTCGACAGCGCGACGCGGCGTAATTTGGAATTGACCGAAACCCTGCGCGGCCAAGAAGCGCCGACCCTGTTTTCCCTGCTCGATCACTGCCGCACCGCGATGGGTTCACGCCTGCTGCGTCATTGGTTGCATCATCCGCGCCGCGATCAAGCCGTGGCACGCTCGCGCCATGCCGCCATCGCCGCCTTGATACAAACCGATGCCGCTGAGCAGTTTGTGCCGATTCTCAATGCCATTCCCGACATCGAACGAATTACCACGCGCATTGCCCTGCAATCGGCACGACCGCGCGACCTGTCCGGCCTGCGCGATGGCTTGCAACAATTGCCGCAGTTACGCCAACTCGTCAGCCACTGTCTGAGCGCTTCAGAAACCAGCGTACTGGCGATGGCGTTGGCAGACTTGGCGACCCCGATCGACTGCCTCGACGCACTGGAGCGCGGCCTCATGCCGGTGCCGGCGAGCATGGTGCGCGATGGTGGCGTGATTGCCACCGGTTACGATGCCGAGCTCGATGAATTGCGCGCCTTATCCGAAAATGCCGGACAATTTCTGATCGACCTGGAAATTTCCGAACGCGAACGCACCGGCATTGCCAATTTACGTGTCGAATATAACCGTGTGCATGGTTTCTATATCGAAGTCACCAACGGCCAGAGCGATAAAGTGCCTGATAATTATCGCCGTCGTCAAACACTCAAAAATGCCGAACGCTATATCACGCCAGAATTGAAAGCCTTTGAAGACAAGGCTTTGTCAGCCCAAGACCGGGCCTTGGTGCGTGAAAAAATTCTGTTCGATCAATTGCTACAACACATTGCGCTCCACATAACTCAATTGCAAACGATCGCCCATGCCATCGCCCAGCTCGATGCCTTGGCTGGTTTGGCCGGCCATGCCCTGCGCAACAATTGGTGCGCGCCGCAACTACTCGCGGAACCACAGTTGCGGATACAACAGGGTCGTCACCCGGTGGTGGAAAATCAAATCGAACGATTTATTGCCAATGATTGCGAACTCTCTGAAGAACGCAAACTGTTGTTGATCACCGGTCCGAATATGGGTGGTAAATCGACCTTCATGCGCCAGGTTGCGCTGATCACCCTGCTCGCCTATGTTGGCAGCTATGTGCCGGCAACAGCGGCCGCCATCGGCCCCATCGACAGGATTTTTACCCGCATCGGCGCAGCCGATGATCTGGCCGGTGGGCGTTCCACCTTCATGGTGGAAATGACGGAATCGGCTGCTATTCTCAATGCTGCCAGCACGCACTCTTTGGTCTTGATGGATGAGGTAGGCCGTGGCACCTCGACCTTCGACGGCTTGGCACTGGCCTGGGCGATTTCGAAACATTTGATCGAGGTATCGCGCAGTTACACTTTGTTTGCGACCCATTACTTTGAACTCACGCAACTGCCAGACTTACATCCGAGTGCAGCCAATGTGCATTTGTCAGCGGTCGAGCATAAAGAGAAAATCGTTTTCTTACATGCCGTGCAAAGCGGCCCGGCTTCGCAAAGCTATGGCCTGCAAGTAGCACAACTGGCCGGCATACCGCAAAGCGTGATTCGCGCCGCGCGCAAGCACTTGGCCGAGCTCGAAGCGCATTCCTTGCAAGCGACGCCGCAATTCGATCTATTCTCTACGCCAAGCTTGCCAGCAGTAACGGAGGCGGCACTGCCGGCGGAATTCGAGGAATTGCATGAGGAATTGGCGGCCTTGGATCCCGATGCCTTGACCCCGCGCCAGGCACTCGAGGCCTTGTATGCGCTCAAGGGCCTGTATCAAGCGGCTCAGTAAACGAAATCGGGCCACGCAAGTGGCCCGATTGATCAACTCAGGGTTTGAAACCCCGGCCTTCAGAGGCTGTCACAAAAGCCTGATGGACGCTTTTTTACACCTGAAACACCGCATACCTCGTCATTCCTGCATGCCACAGTCTCGTCATTCCTGCATGCCACAGTCTCGTCATTCCCGCATGCTTTTGGCGGGAACCCAGTGTCGTTTTTAACACTGAAAACAGCATCATTTCTGGCATTTTCAGTCAACCACGAACGTCGCTGGATTCCTGCCAAAAGCGCGCAGGAACGACGTGATGTCCGACCGGGGTAATGATACCGAGTGAAAACCCTTTTGCGACAGCCTCTTGGGGCCGGCGAGCGAGGAAGGAGCGACCCGATGGGAGGGGATGCAAACCCCTTCCAGAGTCTGTTCCATCGTCGCTTGCGACGATCGATTAAGTTGTTCAGTGCAGTGAATGAGTGCGGTATTCGTTGCCGCTGTCATCTTCATCTTCCTCATCGTGATGATGCGCATGCGCGCCATGAACATGACCGTGAGCAATTTCTTCATCACTGGCTTCGCGTACCGCTTCAACCGTTACAGAAAAACGCAAGGCAATGCCGGCCAGCGGGTGATTGCCATCGAGGACAACTTTGTCATCAGCGATGTCGGTCACCGTAAACAGCATGCTATCTTCTTCATCCGACGGCTCTGCCTGCTCGGGCGTGCCCTCGAACTGCATCCCGACTTCCAGTGGCGAAGGGAAACGATCGCGTGTCTCTACTTTCACCAGGGTCGCATCGTAATCGCCAAAGGCATCTTCTGGGTTCAATTGCAAAATTGTGGAGAAGCCGGCTTCTTTACCTTCAAGCGCTTCTTCGATTTTCGGGAAGATATTGTCATAGCCACCATGCAGGTACACCATCGGCTCCTGACCTTCTTCGATCAGGTTATCTTGCGCGTCGGATAAGGTATAGCGGGCAGTAACAACTGAATTTTTGACAATCTTCATACAATTTCCTTAAAAAATAAATATTCATAGCAGATTATACTCGTCTAGCAGCACAGCCAAGCTCAGCCTATAATATCGCCATGAAAAAAAACCTCCTCCCCCTGACACTGCTCGGCGGAATTACCGCGGAACAATTCTTCCAAGAATATTGGCACAAAAAGCCTTTATTAATCCGCCAAGCTATTCCTGGCTTCGTGCCGCCGCTCAGCCAGGAGCAATTATTTGACTTGACCGGCCGCGAAGACGTCGAATCGCGTCTGGTCAGTTGTTTTAATAGTCACTGGGAAATGCAGAACGGCCCTATTGCTGCGCTACCACGCAAAGAAAACAAAGACTGGACCTTACTGGTACAGGGTGTGAACTTGCATGAGCGCGCGGCCGACGACTTGTTACGCCAATTCCGCTTCCTTCCCGATGCCCGCCTCGACGACTTGATGATCAGCTACGCGGCCGACGGCGGCGGTGTGGGGCCGCACTTCGATTCTTACGATGTGTTCTTGCTTCAAGCGCAGGGACTACGCAAATGGCAAATCGGCGCACAAAAAGATTTATCGCTGATCGATGGCATGCCGCTCAAAATTCTGAAAAAATTCACGCCCGAGCAAGAATTCATCCTCGAGCCGGGCGACATGCTGTACTTGCCGCCTCACTATGCGCATGACGGCATTGCCATCGGCGAATGCATGACTTGCTCCATCGGTTTTCGCGCTCCCTCGTTTCAGGAAATCGGCGTCGCCTTTTTGCAATTTATGTCTGACAGCATAGATTTGCCAGGTCGTTATGCCGACCCCGAACTCCAGCCCAGCGCAGCCCCGGCCGAACTCGACCACGCGCTGATCGCACAAATCAGCGAACAAATCCAGCATATCCGCTTCACGCCGGAAGACATCACGATTTTCATCGGCGAATATCTGTCTGCACCTAAAGCCAGCGTATTTTTCAACGCACCCGAAAAAGCCCTGACACCGAAGCGTTTCGCTGCAGCGGCACAGAAGAAGGGTTTGCGTCTTGCACTGAAAACGACCATGTTGTACCGCGAC
The DNA here is from genome assembly GCF_035019605.1 of Undibacterium sp. 5I2. NCBI lineage: Bacteria > Pseudomonadati > Pseudomonadota > Betaproteobacteria > Burkholderiales > Oxalobacteraceae > Undibacterium > Undibacterium sp. 5I2. The sequence continues at coordinate 34,893 of NZ_JASJVS010000042.1, forward strand.
GAGCACGTGTTTATTAACGGTGAGTCATTTGCGGTTGACGAACATGATCAAGTCATACTCAATCGTTTGGCTAATCAGCGCTGTCTGGCCGGGACCGATTTACTGCAAGCGTCTGACGATGTGATGGAAGCTTTTTGCTTATGGACCGAAGATGGCTGGCTGGAATTAGCTTGATGATTTTTACTCAAATCTGAAAAATTTGAATAAAAAATTTTCTTTCAGTACAAAAACAGCCCTTTTTGGCTGCCCAATGCTTTCCTAAATGCAAATATATGAGAAAAACAGGGCAATTCACCATCTATGGCTGTTCCATTGCCTCAAAAATCATTATAATCGTGGGCTAGGGAACTTTCGAAGGTACCGGAGAATTTCCGTTCCTCGTTACCGCCGAGTAAACCTATGTAGAGCGATAATTACCGGTAATTATTCATCGCAAAATTCTGATCTTATTTTTGATCTACTTATTGAAAGTACAAACATGAAAAAATCACTCCTGATCGTATCCCTGTTGGCAATCGCTTTGGCCGCTTGCGGTAAAAAAGAAGAAGCCGCTCCTGCAGCATCCGCAGTTGCTCCAGCACCAGCTTCGGCTCCTGCTGAAGCACCAGCAGCTGCTCCAGCTCCTGCAGCCGCTTCGGATGCAGCCGCTGCATCTGGCGCCGCTCCAGCAGCTTCGGCTACTGCAGCTCCAGCATCCAAGTAATTTTTTACTTGTGCTGAAAAAGCCGACCGCAAGGTCGGCTTTTTTTATGCCCCCAAAAAAACTTTGGAATTTAAAAAAACGGCACGCAATCAATGCGCACCGCTTCAGTGAGAGACCAGTCGCTTACTTGGCCAGCACTTTTCGAATCGCCGCCGCCAATTCTTCCGCCACAAACTTCGCCACATAGGCATCTGCGCCGACAGTTTTGATATGCTCTTCATTGGTTTGACCAGACAAAGAGGAGTGTATGATTACAGGCAAGCCTTTATAGCGTTCATCTTGCTTGATTTTACGCGTCAGCGTAAAGCCATCCATTTCCGGCATTTCCAAATCTGTCAGCACCATGGCGACCTTGTCGCGCAAAGACTTACCCTCAGTGGTCGCCGCTGCGGCGAGCAACTGCAGCTTGTCCCAGGCTTCCTTGCCGGTCTTGGTCATGATGTAGGGTGCACCAATGGCCCCGAGCGCTTGTTCAATCAAGCTACGCGCTACGGCAGAATCATCGGCCGCCAGAATGACCGAGCCTTCTTTCATCTGCAAACGATCGCCGATGGTTTCCGGGTCAATGTCTTTGGTATCTGAAGGGGTAATCTGACGTAAGATCTGTTCGACATCCAGTACTTGGGCTAACCGGGTATTCTCCGTATCGCCATCGAGACGAGCAATGCTCGTCACCATGCCACCGACTGCACTGCTTTCGGCTGACAGCACTTGATTCCAATCAAGGCGCACGATCTCTTCCACCGATTCCACCGCAAAACCTTGGGTCGTGCGCGCATATTCGGTAACGAGCATAATATTCAAGCCCGTTTTCGGCGTGCAACCGACCACGGCCGGCAAATCGATCACAGGAATGATTTGCCCACGCAAATTGACCACGCCCAACATGTGTGGCAAGGAACCGGCTACCGCCGTGATGGCTGGCATCGCGACGATTTCTCTGACCTTAAAAACATTAATGCCGAATAATTCAGACCGGTCACCGGCGGCGTCGCCACCCAATCTGAACAATAGCAATTCAAACTTGTTGGAACCAGTGAGATTGGTACGTTCGTCCACTTCTTGTTGTACAGAACTCATAATTTTCGCCCTCATCGGTAAACGAATTAAAGATCAATAATTTACTGCATGTAATATGGTAAGTTTAAGATTGACATAAATACATGTACTTATCTTATTACAAATTCTAGCAATGATTCATGCTTCACGGCACCGACTTCGAGAATTGAATTAAAGAAACCTTTGTAATTCAGCAAATTTACTTACTTTATGACACGATAGCAAGGGGTGTAAGCTTTGCCAGGCAACTTCATTCGGTTTTGCACAACAAAAGACGTCAGCAAACTATCCATTGCCTCCATCATAGCCGTATCCCCGGCTATTTCGAAATGCCCGTGTTGCTCAATTGCCCGGATTCCTTGATTTTTAACATTTCCCGCCACAATGCCAGAAAAGGCCCGGCGTAAATTCGCCGCCAGCAAATGGCGCTCTTGATTTTTATGGAGTGCCAGATTACGCATATTTTGATGCGTCGGTTCGAAGGGTTTTTGAAACTCCGCATCTATTTTCAACATCCAATTGAAATAATAGGCATCGCCTTCGGCTTTGCGGTAGGCACGCACCTGTGCAATCCCCTGCGCGACGGTTTGCGCAACCAAGACGGGATCGCCAATGATGATTTGGTATAAAGCTTGCGCCGGCGCGCCCAGCGTATCGGCGATGAAGCGATCAATCTGGGTGAAATAAGCAGCAGCACTGGCCGGTCCGGTAAAAATCAAAGGAAACGGCATGTCCGCATTGTCCGGGTGCAGCAAGATACCAAGCAAATACAGAATTTCTTCCGCAGTCCCCGCCCCACCAGGGAACACAATGACTGCATGACCACAGCGTACAAACGCCTCGAGGCGTTTTTCTATATCCGGCAGTATCACCAATTCATTGACGATAGGGTTAGGGGCTTCGGCAGCGATGATGCCAGGCTCGGTGAAACCGAGGTAACGATTATGCGTGATGCGCTGCTTGGCATGACCTATGGTGGCCCCCTTCATCGGTCCCTTCATCGCGCCCGGACCACAGCCGGTACAGATGTCGAGGGCACGCAAGCCAAGCTCATAGCCGACTTGCTTGGTGTAATCGTACTCCGGACCAGAGATCGAGTGACCACCCCAGCAAACGACCAGATTAGGATTGACTTGTGGATGCAATAAATTGGCGTTACGCAAAACATGGAACACCGCATCGGTGATGCCTTCGGAGCTCACTAAATCGAATGGGCCATCGGACAATTGCGCTTGAATAAACAAGATATCGCGCAAGACCGCGAATAAGTGTTCCTGTATGCCTTTGATCATTACGCCATTAACGAAGGCGCTGGCCGGTGCCCCTTTTACTTCGAGTTTGATGCCGCGCTCGCGCTCAATGATACTTACTTGAAACGTCTTATAACGTTCAAGCAATTCTTTGCCATCATCGAGTCCGCTGCCGCAATTCAAAACTGCCAATGCACAATTTCGAAACACTTGGTATAAGCCGCCATGACTGTGGTCCAACAACATGGCCACTTCGAGCTTGGACAAAACTTCCATCCGACCTTCGGGCGAAATTTGGGTATCGATCACTTCATATTCCATGCTGCAACACTTTCCTGAAAACGCCGCAGGCCGCACAATCGGCCGCAGGCTTGAATATCATTATGCATGCTTTCCAGCGCTTGTCAGCCCGGCGCGGATGAAAATCACTGCTTTGCCAATTGCTGCTGCTGCTGGCGGCATTAAATATAAATTATTTGGCATGGCCCCTTGCTTATCCTGGGCGGGCGTTGTATTATTCGGGCCTCAGACGCGGGGTGGAGCAGTCTGGCAGCTCGTCGGGCTCATAACCCGAAGGTCGTAGGTTCAAATCCTGCCCCCGCAACCAATAAAATCAAAGGCTTACAGAATTGCTGTAAGCCTTTTTGCATTTAAAACGATTTATTGCTGCAATTTTGCTGCACTTCCGTTTGAAATGCCGGTGTCTATACCCTGTTCCTCAACCTCAATTGGAGCAGAAGTATGGCAACGATCAATAAACGCGGTCCGTATCAATATCAAGCCATTGTCCGGTGCAAAGGCTATCCTACCCAAACACGCACTTTAGAAACCATCAAAGCAGCCAACGACTGGGCCAGAGATGTCGAGGCAAAAATGCGACGTGGTGAGTTTAGCGACCGTTCAACCGCAGAAAGTACGACTCTCGGCGATGCACTAGAACGCTATCGCTTGGAAGTAACGCCCGCTAAGCGCGGTCATGTCAAAGAAAATTACCGTCTTTTGCAGTTGATGCGACACCCTCTGGCTTTACGTCCACTCGCCCGCCTACAAAATGTCGACTTTTCCACTTACCGTGACCAGCGACTAAAAGAAGTCGCTCCGAAGACAGTACAACTAGAACTTTCCGTATTCTCTGCTGTACTCAATACAGCCCGTCGTGACTGGTCAATTTCGGTCGCCAATACCATCACCGATATTCGCAAACCAAAACTCCCCAGAGGCCGCTCCCGGCGTCTGGTTGGCGATGAGGAGAAGCGCCTGTTTGATACTGCTCGTAAGAGGGAATCATCTGACCTAAGTTTATTAATCGTACTTGCTATCGAAACTGGTATGCGTTGCGGAGAAATGGTGTCCTTAACTTGGGATCAAATCGACCTAGCTCACCATTTTATTCATTTGGATATGACAAAGAACGGGACTGCTCGGGATGTTCCTTTGTCGGTTGCTGCAGAATCTGCTCTGCGTAGTGCCCAGCAACATCCACATGGCCGATTGACGGGATTCCAGGCAACGGATGGCGTTACTGCGGCATTTAGTCGACTTTGCCGACATGCTGACATAACCAATTTACGTTTTCATGACCTACGCCATGAAGCAGCGTCCAGATGGGCAAAAGTATTACCCGCAGCAACATTGGCAAAAATCTTTGGCTGGAAAACCTTGCAAATGGCGATGCGCTATTACAACCCTACTGCGGCTGAGTTAGTAGCAGCTATCCGTCAAAAGACAATACATTAGCTTTCTTCTTTTTAGGATAAGTAAAGTGGCCCCCTAAGTCCAGACAATTATCCAAAGAGTTTAAGATAGTGCCTGTTTCTGCCACAGCTGCGCGGCG
>NZ_JASJVS010000043.1:0-39420 GCF_035019605.1 Undibacterium sp. 5I2
TAATGATACCGACTCACTACCCTTTTGCGACAGCCTCTGAAGGCCGGGGTTTCAAACCCTAGTCAGATTTTTGATGGCTCAAGTGATGACGACTGAATGCCTGAACAAACTTTGGCATAGGAAGGAAGGAATATCTATCAGACAAGCCCGAAATAATGAGGGGAATGAGTCAGACAAATACTAAAATTGAAATTATCTAACAGGCGGTGGCGTTGAAAGTAGGCTTGCGAAGTCGCGCAGCATGGCCGCTGCGCCAACATGTCTTGTCATGCCGCTAGCGCTGCGAAGATATGATTATTGTGAAGAAGAAATTAAACCCATTTCCATCGCATATTTGAACAGATCGGCTTCGCGTTCTATACCCAGCTTTTTCATCGCACTCGATTTCTGCGAACTGATGGTCTGCTTGCTTCTACTCAACACCTCGGCGATTTCCGTCACACTTAAACCGGATGTGTAATAGCGCAGAATTTCGAGCTCGCGTTTGGTCAGCTCGCTTTTGCTGACGTTGCCACGCGTATTATTTTCCAATTCCTGCGCCATCGCCGCAATGGTTGGTGAGAAGTAACTGCCGCCGGCGGAGGCGACATGGATGGCGGGGATGAGATGCGTGGAATCATCCGATTTACTCAGAATACAACGGATGCCGGAGCGGATCAACGGGCGCAGCACGATGGGACTGTCGAGCATCGTCATGATGACAATTTTGAGCGCCGGATAACGGCGCTGAATAAATTCAAACAAGGCCATGCCATCGCCGTATTCGCCGCCAGGCATGGAATAATCAGTGACTAGAATATCGCAATTTTCTGTTTCCAATACCGCGATCAATTCGCTGGAATTTCTGACTGTAGCAACGACTTCTATGGTGGCCATTGCTTGTAGTGCTTGCCTGTTCCCGATCAGTATGGCCGGATGATCATCGGCAATGACGATACGAAGTGAAAACGTCGACATGTTTACCTTAAAGTGATTGAATAAAATGCTTATTGCGTGACACCATTATTAATTTAGCGTCGAGGCAGTGCTGCTGATCGCGGCTGGGCGCGCGAGCCTTTTCTTAAAGCAAGTTATTGATGGTTTCATCATTTCCACGTTTCCAAACCAAACGCATCGATTGTTTGCGCATGGCTGAAGCGAACATAAAATCATTGACGCTGACGACAAATTTTTTTGCATCATCTTCATCGAGTGACGCGTAGCTAGCAAGCAACTCTCCGATTTTTGCTGAGTGATTGAGCCCAGTAATGAAGTCTTTTGCATCGCCATATGATAAGTCAGCAAATTCGCGTAACAAACGATTTACTTTATCATCAGATCTGAGCTGCATGTGTTGCATCGGATTCCTGTCCATTAAATTCTGTAAAAATACTGCCAGCCTCAAGTGCGAGCGCGCGTCCCTATGTCGACTCTGCCATTGAGTAAGTACTATAAGCGTTCAACTGAAACAAATTAATAGTACAAATACTAAAATCAATATAATTTAATAGGACTGGATCGCATTTTTTTATTTACTTATTTTTTTTAAAAAAATTTCTGTGCACCGTTTGGAATCAGGCTATGTGTTAGCCCCGTTTTATTCAATGTATACTTGAATAAACGCCAAACATTAATTGATTCAATCCGATTAATGAAATGAAATTACTGAAATGCAATTACGTGATGTCGAAGCAGTTCGGCCTTATATCAGCAACAATCAGCGATCTACTATGAGTGAATTGAAACTAAGCAACGACATTCAAAATCTCAGCGTCTATCAACGCCGTTTTTTATTCGGCGGCAGTACGCTACTGACCATCGCCATTCTGGTAGCCTATGTGCTGGCCATCACCTCGAGCATACAAAATTATATTGCCGAAGGCGAAAGTGTTTACCTGACGCACAGAACACTGTTATTACTGGAAGTGTCGAAAGCAGAAAACGCCTTGCATAGCGATGTATTGGCAGCAGAAACGCCATGGGAGGATTGGCAAGAATCAGTCTATCATTTGAACGAAAAGCTGGTGCAGCACGGTGGCATGCTGCGCATTGGTGGCATGGGTAAAATCAATCCGCAACTATTGCTTGCCGACACCAATCACGCGAATGCGGCGCAACACTATGCAGCCATGTGCGCAGTGAGTGAAATTCTCAGTTACGAAAATTCCGCCAATTCAAGTGCCGATCCACGTCGCGTATCAGGGTATTTTTTCAATTTGGACCGTAGCTTTTTGTCGATTTTCCCACCGCCACCGACGAGCGCATCCGCCATTGCTCAGACACCAATACAGCTGCGTCGCTTGATTGCCGATATCACGCCGACCATCGACGAACTCGAGCTTCCCACTGTTGCTGCGGAATTAAAACAATCACGCCGCATCATTTGGCAAGCGCTGGCACGCGATCCCTTTTCCGGCATAGATAGTTTCAAACTGGTACAAGCGGCATTCAAAGACCGCTCGCCATTCGCGGTCATCGTCAGGAATTTTCCTGGAAGTATTATTTTCAAGCAACTGCATCAAACGCCTTATGATGGCAATTTCATGCTCATCGGTCCGCAACGCGAGTTGCTGTTCAGCACTTGGTTCAAGCAAGCCTCCGACCCAGGCCTGACTGAGCGCGTGCTGCAGTCAGACAGTTGGTTACAGAATCTCGATTCCTCTGCATTTTTTTACCATGATGGTATGTTCACCATCAGTGAGCCGCTGGGCGGGACTGGTTGGATTTTTGCGTATGCTTATTCGTGGCGCACCATACTTGAAGCAAAGCTATTCAGTATGCTGGCCTATACCAGCGGTGCCGCGGCGCTGATCGCCTTGCTCTGGTGTTTGGTGTTTATATTCGACCGACGGATTTTTATTCCTATCTTGCAACGTTCGGAACGCGTGTTTGAAAGTGAAGCACTGAACCGTAGCATTATCGCGCGGGCACCATTTGGTATCAGTCTGTTGTCCCTGCACGATGGCAGCGTCTTACTCAACAATGACACGATGGCGGCGTATGAAAATACCGAGCAACCGCTGTCGCAAAAAATGCTGGCCTTGTATGCGCAACAAACGGATAACCCGAGAGCACCGGTTGATGCGTATGATATGAGCTTGACCATGAGCGACGGCGATGAGCGGCATTTATTGGTCAATTTAGTCAATAGCCGCTTCCAAGCACAGGAAGTGTTATTGTGCCATTACGTCGATATTACGATTCGCAAACGCTTGGAACAAAAATTACAGGAAGCCAAGATGGCGGCCGATGCGGCCAACCATGCCAAATCGGTTTTTTTGGCGACCATGAGTCATGAAATTCGCACGCCACTCAATAGCATACTCGGCAACTTGGAACTTTTATCTCATTCCAGTTTGAATCAATTACAACAGGATAGGGTCGAACGGGTGGTCGCCTCGTCGCGTAGTTTGCTGGCAATTCTCAACGATATTCTGGATTTTTCCAAAGTTGAATCAGGGCAAATGTTTTTGGAAAATATTCACTTCAATGCCATCAGTTTGGTCGAGCAAGCGCTGGCAGATTTTGTGTACTTGGCCCAGGAAAAAAACTTGTCTTTATTTTTCACCGTCACACCGACTACTCCCCCATGCTATGCCGGCGACCCGACCCGGCTGCGACAAATTCTGCTCAATCTTTTGAGTAACGCCATCAAATTCACCGACCATGGTGCCATCAGCGTCACACTCAGTTATCGTGAACCACACTTAGTATTGCAAGTCAGCGATACCGGTCTCGGTATCAACCCAGCGCGGCAACAGCAATTATTTGCACCATTCATCCAAGCTGACAGCTCAACGACCCGGCTTTACGGCGGTACTGGTTTGGGGCTGGCTTTGTGCAAGCGTGTGATCGACTTAATGGGTGGCAACATTGTGCTCGACAGTGAAGAGGGGCGCGGCAGCAGCTTTACGGTCAGTATGCCACTGCTCGTGGCAGCCCACTGGCCGGCGCTGCCGCTCGGCTTACCCGCTCGGCTGCAGCTATGGTGCCCGCAGCGCACTTGGCAAGCCGCTTTACTCCCGCATTTCACGGCTTGGAATATCCATGTCACGCTGCTGTCTCATCCCGATCAAGTACAGGAAAAAAATGCTTTACTGGTGCGCGTAGGAACCGATTCCCGCGCAGCGGAAGCACGCATGCCATCACTGCACTCGTCCACTGGCTGGTTACTGGAATTGACAGAAAATGGCCCGCGCACGGCAATTCATGGGACCCGCCACACCTTGCTGTCATGCTACGCATTGCTAGCCTTACAGGCTAGCCTCATTGATATTGCCAGCGCCATGCACAACAAGCAGTCGTCGGCGCTACTGGCGGCGCTGCCTAACGCGGCCAAGCCGGTTTGGGATGGCGTGCGGGTGCTGGTGGTAGAGGACCATCCGGTGAATCTGATGCTGATTGAAGAACAACTGACCGTGCTCGGCTACCATATCACGGCGAGCGATTCGGCCGTCAATGCCTTGATTCTTTTCAATCAAAACAACTACGATGTCGTACTGACCGACCTCGGCATGCCCGGCATGAATGGCTATACCTTTGCGGAGATCTTACGTAAGCAAGGCGCGACCTTGCCCATCATCGCCATCACCGCCGAAGCCTCGGTGGAAGAGCACCAACGCTGCAAACAAGCCGGGATTGATGAAATCTTGTTGAAGCCTGTGAGTTTGGAGCAACTTGAGCGCGTCGTCACGGCGGCACTCAGCGCGCGTGCGCGCGGCGATTTCAAACTGGCGTATACGCCGGCAGCGCAGAGTTTGAGCGTAGAATTGCGCCAGGCCTTGTACCAAACCACACAATCTTCGCTGACGACGATCCGGGCTGCCGTCGCGACGCGTGAAGCGAGCAGCATCAAGGCGGAATTGCACTCCTTGCGCGGCGCCTTTGCCATGCTGAGGCAGACGCAGGTAGTGGCGGCGTGCCATGACTTCGATCTCTGCGTGCAGCGTGGTTTCAGAGGCAGCGAGGCGGCGCTGGCCGCATTAGAACGCTGCCTCGACGAGGCCTTAGCGCGTTGTTGAGGCAGTTGGCGGTGGTACGGTGACAGGGTCGAGCTCGAGATAGCGCCAGGCGGTAAAGTTGACCGGGTGGCGCAGGTAATTTTTTAACCATGGCTGTGTCAAATCGGCCGACAAGGGATGCAGGCGCAGCACCCAAGGATTGTAGCCGTGCACCAGTAACGCCATCTGCCGATACAGTTCACGGCGTTCTGGCGTGTCACTCATTTTAGCCGCTTGTTCATAGCGCTGATTAAACGCCGGTAAATTGAAGTGCGCATAATTGGCCCGCCCGATATTTCCACCATATAAAAGTTGATAGAAATTTTCTCCGTCCGGGAAGTCGGCAATCCAATTCGCTTCGGTCATTTGCACTTTACCCAAGCGTGCCGCGCGCAGAATTTCGGACATTTTGTCAGATTTGAAGCGTACCCGCAGGCCGAGTGCCGAGAAATTTTTGCGCCAGACTTCGTCACGCAGGCGACCGGTGGTACTGGCTTGCGTATGCATGAGCAATTCCAAGGGGCGGCCATCGGGCAGACGGCGATAATGATCGGCTGCGCGCGTGTAACCGAAGTGGTCAAGCAAGGCATTGGCCAACACCAGATCATGCCGCAGCGGACTGCGAAAGCCGGCATCATAGCCGAGCACGTTCGGTGGCAGCGGCGATTGCGCGGCAAGCGCTAAGCCTTTCTCTGACAATTCGATATCTTGTTGACTGTCATAGCTGAGCGCGATCGCACGGCGCAGGGCAATTTTTTCCGCTGTGTATCCGCCGATCACAGGGTCTTCCATGTTCATCCACATGTAATAGGTCTGCAAGGTGGGAAACAAGGCCAGCCGTATACCTTGCTGCTGCACTCGAGGTAATAATTTTCCTTGTTTCATGACCATGTCGGACAGCAAAGGCGGCACTTGTTCGAGGTAGTCAAATTGCCCTTCGAGGAAGCTGAGTACGCGCGTTTGTGGTTCTTCAACAATGGAAATGCGAATTTGTTGAATACGCGGCAAGGTTTTACCTGCCAGATCGGTGGCGATGGCTTGCTTGAGCGTATCGCCAGGGGCTGCCGTTTCAGCAAACACCACGCGGCGATAATCAGGATTGGCCTGTAATACCAAACGATAACTGCGCTGCCATTCACTGAGACGATACGGACCGGTACCGACTGGATGATTGCCGACATCGCTGCCATATTGCTCCACCACTTCACGTGCCAAGGCGGACACGGCATTGGTTGCCAAGATATATAAAAAATTGCTGTCTGGCGCATTCAAACGCAGTTGCAAGGTATACCGGTCAAGCACTTGAATACCGGCGATGTCGGGCGCATTAGCAAATTTTTTGCCGTTCACAAATTGCTTGGCGCGCCATTTCTCGTCGCCAACCAGTTTTCCTTCAAACATGAATAGCCACGGCGATTTCAAGCTTGGGTCATACAGTCGTCGTAGGCTGTAAGCATAATCGGCGGCGGTCAATTCGCGCGGACGGCCTTGAAATACCGGGTCGGGCGTAAAATGTATACCTGAGCGGAAACGCAATATATAGGTTTTGCCATCAGCGCTGATTTCCGGCATCGCTTGCGCGGTATTGGCTTGGAGTTTGAGCGGGCGCGCCAAGTATTCGTAGCTGAGCGGCGCTTCGAAAATATTTTCATTCAAGCTCACGGTCGTCACATCGGTCGCAACGGCCGGATCCAGCACGCCCTCGGGAGTGGTTAATAAGACACGCAGAATTTTTTCCGCTGCGCTGGCGTGAGCGACTGTTAGCAGTAAACAAAAAATGATGCCTGCCAGGCCGAGCAACTTGCGGCCAGAGCGCAAAGGCTTGCCAAGCTCACGCTGGCCATGCTGGGGGTGAGTGTGATTCATGGGGCTTTCTTACCGAAGGCGGGGGCGACGCGTATCAGCGCCGTCACGATGAAGGTGGGCACTGCCGCCAAACAAATCCAGACGAAAAAATGGGCATAGCCTAGCGCCTCTTGCAAATAGCCACTGTACATACCGGGCAACATCATGCTCATGGCCATGAAGCCGGTGCAAATCGCATAATGGGCGGTTTTATGTTCACCGTCAGAAACCATGATCATGTACAAAATATAGGCGGCAAAACCAAAGCCGTAGCCGAACTGCTCAATAGCAACTGCACTGCCGATCAGCAATAGCTTATCGGGCTGCGCCAACGCCAGATACACATAGGCCAGGTGGGGCAGATTGATGGCCAATGCCATCGGCCACAGGCAGGCTTTCAAACCGTAGGCGGCAATCGCCAAGCCACCCAGCAAGCCACCGAGGCTCAGCGCCAGCATACCTATGCTGCCGTAGATAATGCCGACGGCTTGGGTGGATAAACCGAGACCGCCAACGGCACGGCTATCGAGTAAAAAAGGAGCGGCCATTTTCAGTAACTGGGCTTCACCGAAACGATAGAACAGTAAGAAGGCCAGCATGCTCCATACTTGTTTTTTTTCCATAAATTTCCGGAATACCAGCAAAAACTCTGCCAGCATGTGGGGGCCGGCCAGAGCTGGCCGATCACTCTGAGGTCGCGGCAATGCATGGCGATGCCACACAGCCAAGCCGATGAATAGTGCCGCGAGCACGATGAACACCAAACTCCAAGCCAAAGTCACGCTGCCACTGTGCTCGGCGACCGTGCCAGCCAGATAGACTAAAGCGCCCTGCCCGGTGAGCATGGAGATGCGGTAAAACATGCTGCGTACCCCGACATAGCGCGCCTGTTCATGCGGCTCCAGCGCCAGCATGTAAAAACCATCGACACTGATGTCGTGGGTCGCGGCACTGAAGGCCAGCAACCAAAACAGCGCCAGGCTGGCTTGAAAATACCAGGCCAGCGGCATCGTCAAGGCGACCAGTGCAAACACGGCACCGATCAGCAACTCCATGCTGCAGATCCAGTGTCGTTTGGTACTGAGCAGTTCCACCAGCGGCGACCACAAGGGTTTGATCACAAACGGCAAATACAGCCAGCTCGTGTAGAGGGCGATGGCGGTATTGTCGACACCAAGGTTCTTATACAGAATCACCGACAGCGTCATGACGACGATGTAGGGCATACCTTGGGCAAAGTAGAGCGAGGCGATCCAAGTCCATGCCGAAGTGCTGTGCGCCGCTTCGGCTGGTACTACATCCAAGTGCAGTTGTTTACCCATGACAGGGGCCTGTCAGTGGGCTATATTGTTGATAATAGTCAATTTTTTTCATTGCTTTACGCGGAATGTACCAAGGCAGAAGGCCTTTCCCTACGACCACGCTGTATCATAATCGAAGCGCATTATCATGCGATGCAAGTATATTTGGCAATGCCTGTTTTTTTCCAAGAAAATTTTTTATGAATACACCTCCCTCCTCGCCTGTCAGCGTGCCTGTACTGGCCTTGGGCATAGATACTGGCGGCACGCAGACGCGCTGGGCCCTGGCCAATGACGCTGAAGAAATTATCGCCAGCGGCACCGCGGCTGGCCTCAGTGCCTTGCAATTAAGCAATCACGATGGCAAGCAAGCGTTTCATCAAGTTTTATCGTGCTTGGCCGATACCGCACGTAGCCATGGAATCTTGCAAACGGTCCGCGCCGGCATTACCGGTTTGGGAGATGATATTCACAGCCAGCAATTGCATGACATGCTGGCCAAGACCTTGGGCTTACCGAAGAGCTCTATCCGTCTGAGCAATGATATCGAAATTGCTTATCTTGATAGTTTCAAAGCCGGTGCCGGTTACCTGATCTACGCCGGTACCGGTTCGATCGCCGCCTTCATCGATGAAGCCGGTGAATTTCATCGTGCCGGTGGCCGCGGCTATCTGCTCGACGATGGTGGCAGCGGTTTCTGGATCGCACGCGAAGCGATGCGGCATATTTGGCGACTGGAAGATGAAGCACCAGAGCAATGGCGGCATTCGCCATTGGCGCAAGCGCTGTTCCATTTGATCGGCAGCAGCGATTGGAATGCCTCGCGCGACTTCATTTACCATCGTGGCCGCGGCGAAATCGGCACCTTGGCACTGGCGGTGGCCGCCGCAGCGCACACGGATCCGGTCGCGCTCGATATTTTGCAGCGTGCCGGTGTCGAGTTGGCGCGTTTGGGCATGGCTTTATGCCGCCGCTTCGGCAAACGACCAATGGTATTGAGTGGCAGAGTGCAAGAATTGCATCCGATTATTGTAGAATCGATGCGCGCGCATTTGGCTGATGATATCAGTCTGCGGCAAAGTATTTGTCAGGCGCACTTTTCTGCGGCACGCTTGGCCGCCCAACATTTGAAAGCCTTATGAAAAAAATTCTTTTACTCACTTTGCTGGCCACCCTGCTCAGCGCCTGCAGTACCATCATTCGTCCCGATGCCAGCATTGCTGCGCGCGGGCAAGAAGACCGCGTACAATTTCTGATTCTGCATTACACTGCACTCGATCAAGCCGCCTCGCTGCGGGTATTAAGCCAACAAGAAGTCAGCGCCCACTATCTGGTTGGCAATGAAAATCCACTCAAAGTCTGGCAACTGGTCGATGAAAATCGCATGGCCTATCATGCCGGTCTGAGCGAATGGAAAGGCTACAGCCGTCTCAACGCCAGTTCCATCGGCATAGAAATCGTCAACCTTGGTTATCAGGATACCCCAACTGGTCGGGTTTACTATCCGTTTCCGCAAGCGCAGATCGATCAAGTGATTGCCTTGGTCAAAAGCATCTCGACTCGCTATAAAATTCGTCCCCAATACATACTCGGTCATTCCGATATCGCGCCACAGCGCAAGTCTGATCCGGGACCACTGTTTCCTTGGAAGCAACTTGCCGACGCCGGTCTGATTCCTTGGCCATATCCGGACGAGGTAGCGATTCGGCAGGTTGCTTTCGAACAAGAACTACCGACGACGCTGTGGTTTCAGCAAAAACTGGCTAAAATCGGTTATACCATCAAGCAAGATGGGGTATTGGATGAGGCGACGAGAAATGTTTTGATCGCGTTCCAGAGCAAATACCGTCCGGCAAACTTTGATGGTATTGCTGATGCGCAAACTGCGGCGATGATCGAAGTGTTGCTGAGTAAGTTACCCTAAGCCGTACTGCTCAATGATGGGCGTGGTTGAATAATTCGTGGATTTCTTCGAAGCGGTCATCGATATCATCATGGCCGACACCCAGAAATTCACAGGCCAGGCTACCGCCTTTTTCCCACTCTGCCAACGGCTCTTGCGCGCGGTAGAGGTGGATCGCGTAATCGGCCAGCAGCGAGAGCGCAACTAAGGTGCGCACCGTTTCGCTGGTGCTGAGATCGGTCAGCACGCGGTAATCGTGATGCAGTAAAATCGCCATCGAAATATCTTCTGGCAAGGCCCAAGTACGCGCCATCAAGGCCCCGATCGAGGTATGGCTGGTGTGGTGACGCACTTGCTCTACCGCGGTGAATGGCGATTCCCATTGTTGCTGGGCCAGCACCAGGGTTTGCTGATAATCGGGAAAACGCTCCAGCAGCAAGGGAATGCCGATGTCGCAAAATAACCCGTAAGTATGGGCCAGATCGGGCGAGCAGACACGCCAATGCTGCGCCAGATGCGACATCGCCAAGGCCCGTTTCGATGATTCATCCCAAAACTGCGCCAGAGGCACTCTCTCAATCTGTATCGCTTGACGCGCAATGATGCCAGTCATCAGCAAGCCGCATTGACGCATGCCTAACAGACTCACGGCATGCTCAACCGACGTAGCTTTAAGGCGCAAGCCGAACAGGGAAGAATTACTTAGTTTGAGCAAGGATGCTGACATGGCAACGTCGTTGGCAATCATCGCGGCCAACCGCCGCGGATCGGGTTCCCGGCTGGCCAATTCGGTCTGCACATCGAGCAACAAACTCGGGCGCGCCGGTATCCGTATCGTCTTGATCAAGGCATCAACCGAGAGTTCGTTGGTCATGGGAGTAGGTCTGGATGAGGTCATGTTAACGAATCAAGGCTGGAAGCGTCAGGAAGGTCTGCCATTCTAACGGATTAGTTGCGCTAGGGAACAATTTCTTCCCCCATGGAACAAACCGCGAGCGGCAACTTACTTAAGTGGGATCCTCACACTGCGCTCGACCGGCACGGCCGTAACGCTGTTTTTCGGTGAACCATCGATGATTTTGTCGGAGTAGGTCAAATACACCAAGGTATTGCGTTTTTGATCGACAAAACGAACAATCCGGAGTTTTTTAAACAAGATGGACAAACTTTGATTGAACACTTCCTCTTGTTGCTTGACCGTCCCGACGAAGCTGATCGGTCCAACCTGACAGCAAGCGATAGCCGCATCGGCCTTGTCTTCAGCCAAGCCTAGCCCGCCGCTGATGCCACCGGTTTTGGCACGCGACACGTAACAGGTCACGCCATTGACCTTGGGGTCGTCATACGCTTCAATCACTACTTTATGGTCGGGACCGATCAATTTGAAGGCAGTATCGACGGCACCGATGGTCTCCGCCTGCGCACTTGCAGCACCCAGCAAGAGCAGCGCAGTGATGGTGATGATTCGTTTCATGCAGAGATGTCCTTTTTCATTGAAAATATTTCAAGCTAAGCAGCATCACACCACGCTCTTGTTCAAACGCGAATGCCGTTTGCTGTAGAGAAAGTAAATGGCGATGGCGACGGCCATCCAGATGAAAAACACTTGAAATGTCAGAGTAGACAAGTCTTTTAAGATATACAGGCAGGCCGCAATACTGAGCCCCGGTATCAAGTAAGGACCGAAAGGCACGCGAAAGCCGGCACTGCCATGGCCGATACGTTTATGCCGGATAACCGGGATGGCGCAGGAAACCACAATGAAAGCGACCAAGGTACCCATGCTGACCATATCCCAGAGGAAGGTGGCATCGATCAGCCCAGCCACACAAGCAACCACCAGCGACACCAGCACCGTGTTGATGACCGGCGCGCGCGTGCGTGGATTGACGACCTGAAACGAGGCCGGGATCAAGCCATCTTTACTGATCGCGTACAAGATGCGACTCTGTCCGTAAATCGTCACTAGGGTGACGCTGAACACAGAAATCACCGCACCGGCCGATAAAATCAAGGCTGGCCAGCCTTTGCCTGTAACGTTCTGCAAAATCACCGCCAGCCCGGCTTCTTGTCCGGCAAATAAGGCAGCCGGTTGCGCACCGACAGCCGCTACCGCAACAAACAGGTAAAAAACGGTGACGATCAGTAGAGCCGCCATAATGCCGAGCGGAACATTGCGTTTCGGATCTTTCACTTCGGCACCGGCAGTGGCCACTGTGTCGAGTCCGATGAAGGAAAAGAACACCGTACCGGCCGCTGCCGTGACACCGGCCATACCGGCCAAACCATGGGTATTATCGGTATTAAAAAATGGCGTGAAATGTTCGAGATGAAAACCGGAAAAGGCGATGACAACAAAAAATGTCAGTATCACCAGTTTAATCATGACCATCACGGCATTCACGGTGGCGGACTCTTTGGCACCACGCAACAGCAAAAAACAACAGATGGCGACCAGCACCATAGGTGGGAAATTAAATTGACTGGGATGAATTTCCAATCCGTGTGCGCCGGCAATAATCATCGGCGTTCGCAGCATTTCCGGGATATGCCAGCCTATGGCATTTTCGAGAAAATTATTGAGATAAGCAGACCAGCCTATCGCCGTCGCGCTTGCGGCTAAGCCATATTCCAACAACAGGCAGCCGGCCACGACAAAGGCGGCGAACTCACCGACGGTAGCATAGGCAAACGAGTAAGACGAACCGGAAGCGGGAATGCGCGCTGCCAATTCGGAATAGCACAAGGCGGTCAAACCGGCAGTCATGGCGGCGATCAGAAACGATAAGACCACCGAGGGACCGGCTTTGGGAACCGCTTCGACCATGGTGAAAAAAATCCCGGTGCCGATGGTGGCGCCGACCCCAATCATGGTCAGTTGGAATAAGCCTAGCGTGCGATGTAGTCCGAGTTGCTGTGCCGCTGCTTCGTCGCTGAGCAAATCATGGGCTTCGACCGGTTTGGTGCGACCTAATTGTTGAAAAAACGATGGTAGTCTCAAGATTTATCCTTTTTTTTCTAATGCATGTTCATGCGTGCTGACGCGACGCGGCCGAGTAAGAAGCAAGAAGCAAGGCTGTGGTAGAAGCAAAGCCCGTTCCCGCCAAGTCGGCACCCGCGTGTGCGGCCGTTTCAACTCGTGAAAGCATCATCATAACGGTAAATTCCGCAGCGATGAACACCCTTCTGTCGTTTTTTAAGGAATCACTGTGGTGAACAAATACACCGCAAAGATCACCAAATGTATCGTGCCCTGCATGATTGTGGTGCGACCGGTGCCGAGAGAAATCGTGGTCACGAACAAAGACAATAACAATAAGACCGTCGATTTTTGATCTATCCCCAGGCTCAGTTGCCAGCCGGTCAGTAAAGAAATCACTGCCACCACCGGTATCGTCAACCCTATACTCGCCAGTGCTGAGCCGAGTGCAAGATTGATACTGGTCTGTAAGCGATTGGCACGTGCGGCGCTGAGGGCAGCTATTCCTTCCGGCAACAACACAATAATTGCGATGATGATGCCGACCAAGGCCTTAGGAGCACCGGCAGCAGCCACGGCCGCTTCCAGCGAGGGTGCCAGCGCTTTGGCTAACAAGACCACCACCACCAAACAAACGATGAGTAAGCCGGCGCTGCTCCAAGCCATGCGCGTCGACGGTGCCGGCGCATGGATGGCTTCGTCGTTGGCCTCTACTTCGGGTAAAAAATAATCGCGATGCCGCACGGTTTGCACCAGCACGAAGGTGCCATACAAGGCCAAGGAAACGACGGCGATGAATGCCAACTGGCCCTGACTGTAATGCGGACCGGAAACGCTGGATGTGAAATTTGGTAATACCAAGGTCAGCACGGCCAAGGCGGCCAAGGTGGCCAGCGCGGTACTGGCACCTTGCAGGCCGAAGCTTTGCTCGCCGTGGCGAATTCCACCGAAGAGCAAGCACAGACCGATGATGCCAGTCAGAATGACCATGATGGCGGCAAACACGGTGTCACGCGCCAAACCAGCCGTCACTTCGCCGCCGGCCAACATGAGCGAGACGATCAGGGCGACTTCAATCAAGGTGACGGCCAGCGCCAGCAACAAGGTGCCGAACGGTTCACCGATTTTATATGCGACGATTTCGGCATGATAGACGGCCGTCAAGACGCCACCGAACAAAGCCAGTGTCAGGACCAGCGGGTAGAATGCGCCGAAGTTGCCGAGTACTCCGGCCAGCGCCACCCAGCACAACACGGGAACCAGCAGGGACCAGCGTGGCAGAGTGGGAGTAATGATCATGAAGGGTCGCTTTATTGGCTGAAAAACGGTTGCGGGGAGAAAAAATCAGTATGGTAAGCATAACATCAAAGCTCACGACAACACCGCTGCTGCCGTCGGCAAAGACAAAATGCCGCCCGCAACACCGGGGGGGCAGCGCTGAACGGCAAGTCTGTTGAACAGCCACATCAACAGGTAGATGTACCCGTGATGTCGGCGGTATGCAGCAAGGGTATCCTTAGGGAAGCGCGCTGGGCTGCGTCAAAAACTCAGTTTTAAGCAAATCGGCGGCGCTCGGTCTATGCTCTGCATCAAGATGACAGAGTGCGACGAACTCGCGCAATTCACGTGGTAAGTTGGCTGGGATATGCGGTTTTCCGCCTTGGAGTTGGATATGTTCGGTTAATGCAAAGCTCTGGATCGGACCAATGCCTCCCTCGTATTCGTATTCCAAGGGCTTTCCGCTGGCCAACAGCAGTGTCAAACTGCCTAAGGCCCAACTGTCGGCATTCGGCTTGCTACCGGTTTGGTTGATGCATAGTTCGGGTGGCACCATGGAGGCGCGCTCGGACTCGAGGCCCGCTTCGTGGGGAAGTTCAAAAACATGCTCAAAAGAAGCGCCGATTTTCGGCGTCGCGTCGACAAAATTCTCGCCATCACAATCAAGAAACACGGTAGCGCCCTGAACATGATTATGCACATTCCCATTTTCATGCAGATGCGCTAATCCGCTCGCCATGCCTTTGATCAGCGCTTGCACCGATTCTATCGGCTGGGGCGTTTGGAATAAGAGATTGAGCGGGTAGCGGACACTGGCCTCGGTGATGACTTCAAACGCTGGACCATCCAATAGCGTTGCCGGGGCTTTGAAGTGTGCGCTTTGCAGCGTCATCACATTTTCATGCCGTACCGGCGTGCGTGCTGCGAAGTAGCTTTGCAATCGGTCGATTTGTCCTTTTTGCTCATGCTCCGTCATGGATAAACAAATATTGATCAGCCCAGCTTGCTGACCGGTAGGCCGCCCTTGACGCATTTGATCAGCTACATAGTAGGAGGATCCACTCCTATCAATCGAGTATAATTTAGCCGGTTTGTAGGTACACGCTGAGGCCTGCTTTGATGCGCCACGGAAATTGAGCCTACTCAGCAAAGAGCGCCGACCTTGACTGGTCGGCTTGGCCGCAGCAGCGCACTGCACTTCGCTCTGCGAAGCTTGGGCAGCGGCCAAGGATGTGCGCTGTTGGCGCGCGGGTGTGTTGGAAAAAACACTGAGGAGACGGGCGGGAGAAAAGGGAGAAACGGGAGACATGAATCGCTTTCTGAAAAAAAATCATCGGAACTCGGGAAGGCGATAAAAGACATTTTCCCGAGATAATAATCTTAGTTTTTTTTCCGCGCAGCAGTGCATCAGAAAATTCTGTTTTTCTTGTAAGAATTTTCTCAAAAAATCTGCTGATCACGCTGCCAGCGACATGTACTTGACGTCCTCCCCCACCTTAGCCTGAGGGCTGCTGCTTACGCAGAAAGAGGCTGTCGCAAAAGCCTGGCAGAGGTTTTTTTATATCTAAAAATACCGCATGCCTTAGACTGATCATTACCCACATTCAGGTCAATTGAATCTCCACCCAGCCGCCCAAGTCGTCATTTCTACCTGCGCGGGAATGATGAGACGAGAGCATGGGAGGTCGCAGGGACTCTGCCAACGAGCATGAAGTTTTTCGCCGTTCCAGGACCGCGGACTTTATAATCGCACACATGATTTTTTCGGAGCTACCATGAGCATTGCACTGACCGTGT
This sequence comes from Undibacterium sp. 5I2, assembly GCF_035019605.1. Classification (NCBI taxonomy): domain Bacteria; kingdom Pseudomonadati; phylum Pseudomonadota; class Betaproteobacteria; order Burkholderiales; family Oxalobacteraceae; genus Undibacterium; species Undibacterium sp. 5I2. The sequence continues at coordinate 16,084 of NZ_JASJVS010000043.1, forward strand.
TTTTCAAAGCCCTTGTCGTGGTACCTGTGACGGTATTACCTATTCTCAATCCTATCGCGATCGCGCCGATTTTTCTTTCCATGACCGGGCCGATCGAACCGCAGTTGGCGAACCGACTGGCGAAACGAATTGCCCTCAATTGTTTTTTTCTTTTGCTCGGTGCTATCTTCATCGGCTCGTATGTGCTCGATTTTTTCGGCATTTCCATTCCCATCGTGCGGGTGGCGGGTGGCATCGTGGTCAGTATGGCTGGCTGGAAGCTGTTGAATGATCAAAGTCAGGATAAATTGCTCAATTCAGTCGCCGCCACGCATGGTGGCAGTTGGAGCCGCGAAGAATTGCGCACGCGCAGCTTTTATCCCTTCAGCTTTCCGCTCACCGTCGGCCCGGGCACGATAGCGGCCGCGGTCGCGCTCGGTGCGCAAATGCCGCACAAGCCGGTAGATTGGCTGGTCACCGGCATTGCCTCGGCCATCGGGGTATTGTTGACAACCTTAGTAGTGTATCTATGCTATCGCTTTGCACGCAATATGGAACGCTTTCTCGGCGACATCGGTGCCACCGTGGTATTGCGTTTATCGGCATTCATCTTGCTGTGTATCGGTATTTCGATAGGCTGGGCCGGTATTTCTGACCTGATCAGCGAACTACCTCTGAACCGGGGCTGAGCTATCCTATTTACTGGCATCGGCATGGCAGGCACAGGCCTCGCCATGTGCGGCTGCCACCAATTCATGCAAGATGCCGCACTGCTTGCCTTGGTGGCGGTCGTCACAACGGGCGCGTAACTGGCTCAATTGTTTCTCCAGGGCCCGCATGCTTTTCAGCCGTGCTTTAACGCGCACGATTTGCTGATCGACGAGGGCATTGATATCGCCACAATCTTCGGCCGGTCGCAGCATGAATCCGACCAGTCTGCGCACATCGGCCAACGGTATATCGAGCGCACGGCAATGGCGAATGAAGGATAGCCGTTCCAAATGCGCGGCGGTATAGTTGCGATAACCATTGTCTTCGCGCTCGGGGGCCGGCAACAATTCTTGTTTTTCATAGTAGCGTATGGTTTCGAGGTCGACCCCGGTGGCATTGGCCAGTTCACTGATGCGCATGATTGCTCCTGGTAAGACTGCTCAAAAAAAACTCAGTATATCGCTTGACCCTGTAGTGGCTACGCGGTTTACACTGGATTTACCTTATCGTATTGAGAGCTATCATGACAGAGAAAACTATTTGCTGCGGACATACGCACAGTCAGGCAGTCGATACCGGCGCTGCGCACAGCCACGCTCACGGGCACTCCCACGATCACGCGCGCACCGACGAACCTGGCCCAGCGCGCGCAGCAACAGCCATCCCAGCCCATGCTGAGCGTCTGCGCTTGCATATCAGTGCGATGGATTGTCCTACCGAGGAAGCCTTGATACGGCGCAGTCTCGGCAGCCTGCCACGCGTGCTCGGGCTCGATTTCGATTTACTCAACCGCATTCTCACGGTGCACCATGAAGCCCAGGATGTGGCTGAAATTCATGCCAAATTGCACGCCATCGGCATGCATGGCAGCGTGCTGGGCGAACACGCCAGCGCACCGGTTGCGGCAGCGCCGGCGCATCCCTACCGCCGCCTGGCGATCGGTGCGCTGGCCGCCGCTGCCGCTGAAATCAGCGCATGGATCAGCGGCGCTGAGACTTCTTGGCTGGTGGCGCTGTTGAGCATTAGTGCCATTCTGATTTGCGGCTTACCAACATTGAAAAAAGGCTGGATTGCTTTACGCCATTTCACTCTCAATATCCATTTACTCATGACTGCCGCTGTGATCGGTGCCTGCGCGATCGGTCAGTGGCCGGAAGCGGCGATGGTGATTTGTCTGTTTGCTGTTGCCGAGACACTCGAAGCCGCCAGTCTGAGCCGCGCCCGCGACGCCATCAGCGGCTTACTCGATCAAACACCGGAAACGGCGCTGGTGGCGCAAGCCGATGGTAGTTGGCTGGCCCAAGCGACTGAGCACATCGCGCTCGGTGCCTTGTTATTATGCCGTCCAGGTGACCGCATCGCGCTTGATGGCGTGATCGAAGATGGTCGCTCCAGCGTCAACCAAGCCGCCATCACCGGTGAAAGTATGCCGGTGGAAAAAAACCGTGGTGATACTGTGTATGCCGGCAGTCTGAATCAAACCGGCGCTTTGCAAATACGCGTGAGCGCCGCCGCCGGCGCCACCATGCTCGCGCGCATCGCACACTCCGTCCAAGAAGCCCAGAGCCAACGCGCGCCGATGCAAAGTTTCGTCGATCGCTTTGCCTCCATCTACACGCCGCTGGTGTTCGTGATCGCGCTGCTGACAGCGATACTGCCACCACTGCTGCTGGGCCACAATTGGCATGACAGCCTGTATCAAGCTCTGGTCTTGCTGGTGATTGCCTGCCCGTGTGCCTTGGTGATTTCTACCCCGGTCACGGTGGTCAGCGGCTTGGCATTGGCGGCGCGGCGCGGTATTGTCGTCAAAGGCGGTTTATTTCTGGAGCAAGGACGACTGCTGAAACACTTGGCCTTCGATAAAACCGGTACTTTAACCGAAGGCAAACCGCGTCTGAGCCGCAGCATCAGCCTGTCATCACTCAGCCAGGCCGAGGTGCTCCAATTGGCTGCCAGTCTCGATGCCAATTCCAGCCATCCGCTGGCATTGGCGCTGCTTGAAGCTTGCCCAACTGCGCTTACCGCAGTGACGCACGCCAGCTTGTTTGAACAAGGTCGTGGGCGTGGCGTACAAGGTGTGATCGAGGGACTATCGTATCAATTGGGGAATCGCGCCATGCTCGCCGCCTTGTCTGCCAGCGCCAGCGATATGCCGGCGCTGGAGGCGACTGCCACAGGCTTGGAAGCGCAAGGTAACAGTGTGATTTTTCTGTGTTGCGACGGCAAGGTACTCGGGATCTTGGCGATTGCCGACCAAGTCAGAACGAGCACCCGTAGCGCCATCGATGCTTTGCATAAACTCGGCATCAGCAGCTTGATGTTGACTGGCGACAATGACGCAAGCGCGCAAGCAATCTCGCAACAAGCCGGGATCCGCGATGTGCGCAGTCAGTTGTTACCGGAAGATAAGCTGACGGCGATCGCCGCGCTGGCAGAACAAGGAGTGACCGGCATGATAGGCGATGGCATTAACGATGCGCCAGCCTTGGCACGCGCCCATATCGGCTTTGCCATGGCGGCCGGCAGTGACACGGCCTTGGAAACTGCAGATGTTGCGTTAATGCAAAATGACTTGAGGAAATTACCTGAATTCATCAGTATTTCACGCCAAACCCATGCCGTCTTGTGGCAAAACATCAGTTTCGCGCTGGCCGTCAAGCTGTTGTTCTTCGTGCTTGCCTTCAGCGGTCACGCCAGTCTGTGGATGGCTGTGTTTGCCGACACCGGCACGAGTTTGTTAGTCGTGCTCAACGGTGTGCGGCTGTTGACTTATGCTGCCAAGCTGGAATCGGCAGCGGCTTGAGCCACCTCGTTGAGCATCAAGGCATGCTCAACCTGAACCGACTCGTCACCGATACGGCTTTTCCACGCACGCAGAAAGTAGCTTCTCTCAGTAGGCGTGGGAGCGGTATACCAAATCACCATCAGCGTGCCTTTGTGATCATGGATTTTAGCCAGCTTGGAGAGGCAGTCGACGTTGCCATCGATATCGGCCAAGCCTATCGCGTAGCCATAGACGCGGCTCAAGCGATCGATGCGATCCGGTTCGGTTTCGCTGTTGGTTGCGGAAATTTTCGGGTGGTCCAGAAACATAGCTGCTCTCCATGGTAGGGGTACCGCTGAATTCTATCCGAAGCTATCCTTAACGGCTATGCTTTTCCCATTTACATTCTTGCCGGGCCAGTAATTTGTTGTGTTGATCGACAGTTTCCAGATAAATATCAAAGCCCCACAGACGCGCCACATGTTTGAGCATGGTACCGGTCTGGGAATTCAATGGGCGACGCTGAAATTGTTGATGGCGCAAGGTCAGCGAGCGGTCGCCTTGCATATCGACCGACCAGACCTCGATGGCCGGTTCACGGTTACCCAGATTATATTGCGCCGCCAATTGCTGGCGTATCGTGCGGTAGCCGCTTTCATCATGAATCGCCGCCACCTGTAATTGCGCCTTGCTATCGTCATCGAGGATGGCAAAGAAATGAAAATCACGTATCAGCTTGGGTGAAAGGTACTGGGCGATGAAGCTCTCATCTTTGAAATTGCGCATGGCAAATTGCAGCGTTTGCTTCCAATCGCTGCCGGCAATCTCGGGAAACCAAGTACGGTCTTCCGCCGTCGGCTGCTCGCAAATACGGCGAATATCGCGCATCATCGCAAAGCCGAGTGCATACGGGTTGATGCCGTTGAAATAGCGACTGCCGACCGCAGGCTGGAACACGACATTGGTATGACTTTGCAAAAACTCCATCATAAAACCGTCGCCCACGATGCCTTCTTCATACAATTGATGCAAAATCGTGTAATGCCAGAACGTCGCCCATCCTTCGTTCATCACCTGGGTTTGCCGTTGTGGATAAAAATACTGGGAAATCTTCCGAATGATACGGACGATTTCACGCTGCCACGGTTCTAACAGTGGGGAATATTTTTCAATGAAATACAGCAGATTTTCCTGCGGCTCGCGCGGGAAGCGTTGCTCACTTTCGGTGGCGATCACTTCGGTACGGCGTGGCAGTGTGCGCCATAAATCGTTGAGTTGCGACTGCAAATAGGTTTCGCGCTCGCTTTGGCGCTCGCGTTCTTCGAGCAAAGAAATGCGCGCCGGCCGTTTGTAACGGTCGACACCGTAATTTTGTAAGGCATGACAAGAATCGAGTATTAACTCAACCGCTACGCTGCCGTGACGCTGTTCACACTGGGCGATATAATTTTTCGCAAAGACCATGTAATCGATGATGGCATCAGCATCGGTCCAAGTACGAAACAGGTAATTTCCCTTGAAAAAAGAGTTATGGCCATAGGCAGCGTGGGCAATCACCAAAGCTTGCATGGTCAAACTGTTTTCTTCCATCAAATACGAAATACAGGGATTGGAATTGATCACAATTTCATAGGCCAGCCCCATTTGTCCGCGCTTATAACTTTTTTCAGTAGACAGAAAATGTTTTCCGAATGACCAATGGTTGTACGACACCGGCATGCCAACCGAGGCATAGGCATCCATCATTTGTTCAGCGGTGATGATTTCGAGTTGATTTGGATAGGTATCGAGTCCGAAGTTTTCTGCCACACGACGAATTTCTTCGTGCGCTTGCTCGATCAAGTCAAACGTCCATTCTGATTGTTCCGGCAAGGCACGCGGATGGCGTACCGGCGGGACGGGCTGTGTATTTTTCATGGGGACCTCAAGTCGGCTGCTTTTTGAATAATTCCCTGAAAACCGGATAAATATCGGCGGCCGTTTCGATTTTTTGCATCGCAAAATGACGATGGCTAGCCGCCACCCGCTGATACTCCAGCCAAAGGTTTTGCGGCTCGCCCTCAGTGATTTCGACATAGGCATAATATTGCACCATAGGCATAATCGTATTGATCAGCAATTCACGGCACAACACCGAATCATTGTCCCAATTATCACCATCGGAAGCTTGCGCAACATAGACATTCCAATCTGAGGCGGTATAGCGCTGGCGTATTGTGTCGGTCAACAGCTTGAGCGCCGAAGAGACGATGGTGCCACCTGATTCACGCGAATGGAAAAACGCTTCCTCGTCGACTTCCAGCGCGGTCGTATGATGGCGAATGAAAACGACTTCGATTTTTTCATACGCGCGAGTTAAAAACAGGTACAGCAAAATAAAAAATCGTTTGGCCGTATCTTTTTTCTGCTCATCCATAGAACCGGATACATCGAGCAAGCAAAACATCACGCACTGGCTGGCCGGTTGGGGAATTTTTACCCGGTTGCTATAGCGTAAATCGAGTGGATCGAGGAAAGGAATCGCCAACAAACGCGTGCGCAAATGCTGGATTTCATGCCGTAAAGCCAACACTGTCAGCGCCTCCTCAGGCACACCGGCGGCCAGTAATTCTTGTAATTCGCCTTCGGCCAAGTGCAAACGACGCTGCGATTTTCCACCCATGGCAATCCGCCGCCCCATGGCTCCACGCAGCGAGCGCAGCACATGCAAACTGGCGGCGCTGCCGGAGGTTTTATAACCGGCCCGTCGACTCTTGAAATCCGTGGTCGAAGTGAGTTGGGTTTTGAGCATATTTGGCAAGGCCAAATCTTCGAAGAAGTAATTGAGAAATTCTTCACGACTGAGTTGGAACACAAAATCGTCTTCGGCCGGGTCATCGCTGTTGCCGCCCTGTCCTTTGCCACTGCCATCGCCTTTGGGACGGGCGATTTGGTCCCCTTTCTGATATTGCTCATTACCTGGATGTACCGCTTCCCAGATGCCGCCGTGGGCGTGGCCGAAATTCGGCTCACTGACATCTTTTACCGGAATCGCAATATTTTCTCCGCTGTCGATGTCGGTGATCGAACGTCCTTTGACCGCACGTGCGACGGCACCTTTAATCTGCTCTTTATAACGACGCAAAAACCGTTCGCGATTGGGCGCAGATTTGTTCTTTCCTTGAATACGTCGGTCTATCAAATGAACCAAGATGGCCTCCCGTTTTCCGTGCGCTGATTGGCGCGACTTGTCGCGCCACCCGAACTCAGGTCATGATGACTTCCTCACCCGCAGATACCATTCGCACAGCAGCCTGACCTGTTTGGCGGTATAGCCCTTACTGATCATGCGGTCGACAAATTCCTGGTGCTTGTTGGCATCATCACTGCTGGCTTTGGCGTTGAAAGAAATGACCGGCAATAACTCTTCGGTATTGGAAAACATTTTCTTTTCAATCACGGTGCGCAGTTTTTCATAGCTGGTCCAAGCCGGATTTTTTCCGGCATTCTGTGCTCGCGCGCGCAATACGAAGTTGACAATTTCATTGCGAAAATCTTTAGGGTTGGAGATGCCGGCCGGCTTTTCAATTTTCTCCAATTCGTTATTCAGCGCATCGCGGTTGAAACTTTCACCGGTATCGGGATCACGAAATTCCTGATCTTGTATCCAGAAATCGGCAAAGGTCACGTAGCGGTCGAAAATATTCTGGCCGTATTCAGAATAACTTTCCAAATACGCTGTCTGAATTTCTTTGCCGATGAATTCGGCGTAACGCTGCGCCAGATATTCTTTGATATACGAGACGTATTTTTGTTCCACTTCAGGAGCGAATTGCTCACGCTCGATTTGCTGCTCCAGCACATACAGTAAATGTACCGGGTTAGCCGCGACCTCGGTATTATCGAAATTAAATACCTTCGACAAAATTTTAAAAGCGAAGCGCGTCGACAGCCCATTCATACCTTCATCGACCCCGGCGTAATCGGCATACTCTTGATGCGACTTGGCTTTCGGATCGGTGTCTTTGAGGTTTTCGCCGTCATACACCAGCATTTTGCTGTAGATGCTGGAATTTTCCGGTTCTTTCAGCCGCGATAAGATGGCAAATTGCGCCATCATTTTCAGGGTCCCGGGCGCGCAAGGGGCGGCTGTCAGCGAGGAGGTGCGCACCAGTTTGTCGTAAATTTTTATTTCATCACTAACGCGCAGGCAATACGGCACCTTGACGATGTAAATACGATCTAAAAATGCCTCGTTGTTTTTATTGTTTTTGAAGGTTTTCCATTCCGATTCGTTCGAGTGCGCCAAGATGATGCCTTCGAAGGGAATCGCACCAAAACCTTCGGTCCCTTTGAAATTGCCTTCTTGAGTAGCCGTCAGCAAAGGATGCAAGACCTTGATCGGTGCCTTGAACATTTCCACGAATTCCATCAAGCCTTGATTGGCTAAACATAATCCGCCCGAGTAGCTGTAGGCATCGGGATCATCTTGGGCAAAGTCTTCCAGTTTACGGATATCGACTTTACCGACCAAGGAAGAAATGTCTTGATTGTTTTCATCACCGGGTTCGGTTTTCGATACGGCCACCTGCTTGAGCACCGAGGGATAACGTCGCACCACGCGGAAACGATTGATATCGCCATTAAATTCGTGCAGACGTTTCACGGCCCAAGGGCTGGGGATACCGCGTAAGTAACGGCGTGGAATACCGAAATCTTCTTCCAACAAGGCACCGTCTTCTTCTTCAGAAAACAGGCCCAGCGGTGACTCATTGACGGGGGAACCTTGGATGCTGTAAAACGGAATTTTTTCCATCAGCGCTTTGAGTTTTTCCGCGATCGACGATTTGCCACCGCCAACTGGCCCGAGTAAATAAATGATTTGTTTGCGCTCTTCCAGACCTTGTGCGGCATGGCGAAAATAAGAAACGACTTGTTCTATGACTTCTTCCATACCGTAAAACTCACGGAAAGCCGGATAAATTTTAATGACTTTATTGGAAAAAATGCGCGACAGTCTGGGATCATGTCGGGTGTCGACCAGTTCTGCTTCGCCGATGGCGACGAGCATACGCTCGGACGCACTGGCATACGCGAGCCGGTCTTTTTTACACAGCTCCAGATACTCTTGCATTGAGTAGACTTCTTCGCGCGTTTTATCGTAACGAGCGGCGTAGTTGTCAAAGATGTTCATCCCGACCTCCGTGATTAAGCAAGTGAATACACAGACACCATAGCGCCGAACGCCGGACCGACGCATCGTCGCACTACAACTTGAGTGTAGATGAATTTAGGGAGGTGTGTCGAGGAAATATGTGAAGAATATGTTTCCATTCCCAAAAGCGCAAAAAGCGTTCAGAATAGAAAAATTGGCCGGGAAAATTTATCGTCAGGCCACATACCCGCGCTGCTGCCGCGCGCGCTCAGGAAGTTTGCAGCAGCACTTGTTTGCTCACGTAAGCGTCGCGCAACAATGTATTCATCGCCGCGACATCGAGCGGACGATAGTAGTAATAGCCCTGAAAAAACTCACAGCCTACATCTTTCAGGAAGGCTTCCTGGCTCTCGTTTTCTACCCCTTCGGCCACCGTCGAGCACGATAAAATGTCGGCCAAGGAGACAATCGCCTTAATTATCATCTCGCTCTTGCGGTTGTAGCCGATTTGCGCCACGAAGGAACGGTCGATTTTTACCGTGTGCGCCGGGAAGTGGCTGAGTTTGGACAAAGAAGAATAGCCGGTACCGAAATCGTCAATGGCAATACCAAACCCGCGATTTTTCAAACCGTTCAAGTGATGTATCGACAGCTTTTCATTGGCAATCAAGCCGGTCTCGGTGATTTCGAATTCCAAAAAGCGCGGTTCAACATGATGACGCGCGCAACTGGCCTCTATCAATTCCAGCAAATCGAGGCGGGCAATATCATTGACCGCCAGATTCACCGCGACCACTGGGCTAGTACCGAATTCATCGAGCCAGCAGCGAATCTGTGTACACGCCTGTTCAATGACGAAATTACTGAGCTGGTGTATCAAACCGGAACGTTCGGCAATCGGGATGAACTCGGCCGGCGAGATCCTACCCATGGCGGCAGATCGCCAGCGGAGTAAAGCCTCGACACCGCCGACACTGCCATCGTGCGCCACCTTGGGTTGGTAATACAAGGCGAATTCATTCTGTTTCAAGCCATTGGCTATGCCAACGTCGATGTCGATGGTGCGACGCAGCTGCTGTGCATTGCCTTCATCAAACAAGGTGACGCTCTGATCGCTGGCACGACGCGCGCCATCGAGCGCGACCTCGCTGCGTCGTATCAATTCGTCGGGGTTACTGTCTTCGGCGCGGATAACGGCAATCCCGGCAGAAAACTGGACCACCAGAATTTCACCGTTGACTTCCAATTCCTTAGGTAAAACCTGACGCAACTGATCCACATAATCGATGATGTCGCCGGGGGTGCGGAATTGATCGACCACAAAGGACAAGACAATGCTGCGCAAACGCGCGCAAAAACAGTTTTTCGGCAAGACCAAGCTCAACTCGTCAGCGAAGCGACGCAGCATCACATCGCCGGTATGCGCACCAAACTGTTGATTGGCATGACGAATACTATTGACGCGAAACGACACCAGCGCCGTCACATTGATGTTATTGGGATCTTGCTTAGTCAAGACGGTTTGCAAATACTGACGCAGCATTTCACGGTTAGGCAAATTGGTCAGCGCATCATGGCTGTTGAGATAGTCTTCACGTTCCAAACTCAGTTGCAGCGCCGTTTGCATTTTCTGCAAATTTGAGACATCGCGCAAAGCGACAATCCAATGATCCGAGGAGGTGCGCGAGATGTTATCCATCGCCACCATCCGCCCATCGCGCGTGCGATAAGCCGACAGCGGCAAAGTGAGCGAGTCGTCGAGCTGATCATTTTTGCGGCGATGATTGTTTTCCGCCGACAACCAACTGAACAAGGCCAAATCATCTTCGGCATCAGGATGCCGGCCGAGCAAAAGATTAGCCTGATGGTTGGCTTGTAAAATCTGCCCGAAGGCATCGGTCAGCAACAAGGCCGTACCGGCATTTTCAAACACTTCCTGATATTGGGTATAGCTGACATTGAGTGCTCTATTACTCTGCTGCAATTGCTCGAACGATTCTTCAAATGCCAGCAAGACCCGCGACACGACCAGCGGCATGAGGAGATTGAAAAACAAAAAGATCAAGCTCGCCATCACCAGTTGGCCATAGCCGCTCAATGTGAGCGGCACCCCGAACCAAGCCGGCATCATACCGGTCAGCAACAATAGAAATGCGAATGTATTGGCAAACATCAAAGACAGCACGGAAGCTTGACCGAAAAACAAGCGCGCCAGCAAGGGCGCGGCATAGATGTAAGGAAAGGCCAGCATGGCTAATTGCATATCAGCAACCGAGCTGAGAATCGCTGCCGCACCGCCGTAAATGCCTGCCAACATCAACATAGCCGCGCGACGTGGTGCAGCTGAGCAAATCAGCAGCGCCAATAATTTGGTAACGATCAAGCCGGCGAGAAAAATCCGATTGCCGGTTTCTTGCGTGCTCTCAGCCGACATACTCTGGACGATAGCAATACCGCAGTCGAGCAGCAAAGCCGACAGCAAAATGATGCGTAAGACACCCAACTTCCAGTTGTTCTCTCCGACAGGGGCATTCTGGTTCAGGAAAAGCCAGCGAAACATAGTGTTTTTATCAGTAAGAAGAACAGATACGGTGATTGATCAGGGCGGCTTTTGCGGCTGAACTACTTTTATTCAGATGAGCAACGTTTGATTCTCTCACAAACAGAATTACAAAGGGGAGGCTTGTTGCTCTTTTTTCTACAGGCCGATGTCAGGCAGGTACATCAGCGCGCGCCAGCCTTGACATAAGACGACTGGTCTACTATCATCGTCGACATGACTAAACTTGATCACCGCTCACCGCATCATGACACGCGCGAACGCATCTTGGCGACCGGCGAAGCGCTGATTGCCGGCCGTGGCTTCAGCGCACTCGGTTTAAGTGAGATTCTCAACGCCGCAGCAGTCCCTAAAGGCTCGTTCTACCACTACTTTGCCTCCAAAGAAGGCTTCGGTGTGGCATTGCTTGAGCGATATTTTACCCAGTATCAAGAAGAAATCACGGCACTCTTCGCCGATCAAACACTGACTGCACGCGAGCGTTTGCTGGCTTACTTCAATAATTGGCTGGAACTGGCCAGTGGCAGTGATTGTCATAAGCTTTGCTTGGCCGTCAAACTGGCCGCCGAAGTGGCTGACCTGTCAGAACCGATGCGTAGCGCACTGGCAGCCGGCATGCAAGCGATTACTCGGCACATTGCCACTGCCATTGATGCCGCACAGCGCGAGCAAAGCATCAACGCTGCGGTGCCGGCAGCCGAACTGGCCGAAGTACTGTACAGTCTGTGGGTGGGAGCATCGGTGCTGACCAAGGTCAGGCGCGACTTGCAGCCACTGCAATTGGCAATGCAACAGACCGAACGCTTACTCCAAGTCAGCAAGCAATAATGAGGAATGCGCGAATTCACACTGCGCGCTGTTCGCTTGTTTTCACTGATCGGTACGAACAAGGGGCTTTTTTTTCTACACAAACCTAGACGACCGGTCTAATTTAACCATACAATTTAACTTCAGCAGGAATCATCATGTACCAACAATTACTCTCCCCTCTGCAAGTCGGCAGCATCCCGCTCAGCAATCGTATCATCATGGCACCGCTGACGCGTTCACGCGCCGGCCAGCCGGGCGATATTCCGCGCGCGCTCAATGTTGAATATTATGCCCAGCGCGCCAGTGCCGGCCTCATCGTTACCGAAGCCAGCCAAATTTCGCGCCAAGGTCAAGGCTATGCCTGGACGCCCGGTATATTTACGGATGCGCAACAAGCGGGCTGGAAAACCGTGGTCGATGCAGTGCATGCCAAGGGTGGCAAAATAGCCCTGCAACTGTGGCACGTAGGCCGCATTTCCCATACTTTGCTGCAAGAAAATGATGCCGCACCAGTATCGGCATCGGCCTTGACGGCAGAAAACAGCCAATGTTTCGTCATCGAAAAAGATGGCACCCCAGCCAATATCCAAACCTCCCAGCCACGCGCGCTGGAACTGGCCGAAATGCCCCAAATTATTGAGCAATATCGCGCCGCCACCATCCGCGCCAAAGCCGCCGGCTTTGACTTGGTCGAAGTGCATGCCGCCAATGGTTATTTGCTGCAGCAATTTATGTCAACCAATAGTAATGTGCGTACCGATGCCTACGGTGGCAGCTTGGAAAATCGCGCCCGTTTGACGCTCGAAGCGGTGGATGCGGCAATTGCCGAAATCGGTGCCGATCGGGTTGGCGTGCGTATGTCACCGAATTTTGTTGCCCATGGCATCGCCGACCGTGAAGCCGAAGCGATCGCGCTGTATCTGGCCAAGGCGTTTACCGCCCGTGGCATTGCCTACCTGCATATTGCAGAACCAGATTGGGCCGGTGGTCCCGAACTGAGTACCGCCTTCCGCCAAGCTTTGCGGGCCGCCTTCCCCGGCAGCTTGATTTGCTGCGGCGGCTATTCCGCGGCCGAAGCCGAAGCCTTGATTGCCAGCGGCTTATCCGATGCCGTCGCCTTCGGCCGTCCCTACATCGCCAACCCGGACCTGGTGGCACGCTTCGCCACCGGTGCTGCCTTGAACACGCCTGATCGCGCGACGTTCTACGGTGGCGAAGAAATCGGCTACACCGATTATCCGATGCTGGGTAACGCTGCCTGAGTATAAACATCAATGAGGCAAATAACGACCAGATACGTCTGGTCGTTATTATTTCAGGGTGGCATAGAGGTACCGCTGAGCGCATCGATAATAGGACAGCTCATATCATCGCCACAGGCGGCACAGCGAGCGATGAGACCAGCCAAAATCTGTTCCATGCACTGTAAATCAGCGAGCTTGGCACGCACTTGCAGCAAACGTTCGGCTGCGATGTCGCGCACGGCAGTGCGATCATGACTATCTTCCAGCGCCAGCAACTGCGCGACTTCATCGAGATGAAAACCAAGTTCCTGCGCGCGTTTGATGAAACGAATCCGTGCCACGTAGGCCTTGGTATAGGTGCGAAAGCCGCTGGCAACCAGCGGCACAGGCAACAAACCGCGCCGCTGGTAATAGCGTATCGTCTCGACACCGACCGCCGCCGCTTTGGCCAATTGTCCTATCGTTAATTGATTGGGATCAGACATCAGAAACTCCTTGACTCCGTAGTTGGGTACGCAGTCTATGATAAAGCATAGACCACATTTGGAAGCCAACCATGACGCACGAACACAGTCACAGCCCTTGCTGCACAAGCCCAGAGCCGAGCGCAGCAGCCACACTCGACCCAGTCTGCGGCATGACAGTCAGCAGCAAGGCCAAGTTCAGCGTGCGCTTTCAAGGACGGCCGTATTACTTTTGCAGTGCCTCATGCGCGGCCAAATTCAACGCGATACCGACAGATTATGTCCGCGCCAAAACCCTGCTGGGGACAGGAAACATGAGTGCAGTTGCAGCAACGACGACGAGCATGCAAGAAGATCGGGCCGGTGAGCAACGCGACCCGATTTGCGGCATGCGCGTCAGTAGCAACAGCCCGCATCAGATGGAGCATGCCGGCCGCACTTGGTATTTTTGTTGCGCCGCTTGCTTGGCGAAATTTCGTGCCCAGCCCGATGCCGCGCTGGCACCTGCGCCTACTCCTGTCGCGCCGCCATCCAATGCCGCCGAGCTCTTATATATTTGCCCTATGGATGCAGAAGTCGAACAACTCGGCCCCGGCATCTGCCCACTCTGCGGCATGGCCTTGGAACCCAAAGAAGCTTCATTCGTTGATGACCAGAGCGAATTGCATGACATGCGCCGGCGCTTATACTTCAGTATCGCGCTGTGCCTGCCACTGCTGATGCTGAGCATGGGTGACATGCTTCCCGGGGTAGATTTGCATGCGCGGCTGGGCATGAAGCTGTTCAATTGGCTGCAATGTACACTTGCCAGCCCAGTGGTGCTGTGGCTGGGGCAGCCGTTTTTTGCCCGTGCCTGGTTGTCCTTTCGCAGCGGCAATTTGAATATGTTCAGCTTGATCGGCATCGGTACCGGTGCCGCTTACTTACTCAGTCTGGTGGCATTGCTATTCCCGGCGGCACTACCGGACACCTTCAAAATAGATGGCATGGTGCCGCTGTATTTTGAAGCAGCAGCCGTCATCATTTGCTTGGTCTTGCTCGGCCAAGTGTTAGAACTGCGCGCACGCGCCCAAACCGGCTTGGCCATTCGTTCCTTGCTGGCGCTGACGCCGAGCCGCGCGATACGGGTCAACGCCGATGGTTCCGACAGCGACATCGCACTCGATCAAGTTCAGCTTGGCGACACCTTACGCGTGCGACCGGGGGCGCAGATTGCCGTCGATGGCAGCGTGATCAGCGGCGCATCGTATGTCGATGAAGCCATGATCAGTGGCGAAGCCATGCCGGTGGCCAAACGCAGCGGCGCGACGGTGCGTGCCGGCACACTCAACCAACAGGGTAGTTTCACCATGTCGGCGGAAAAGATCGGTCGCGATACGCTGTTGTCGCACATCATCAGCTTGGTCAATCAAGCCGCACGCTCACGGGCACCGATACAAAAGTTGGCCGATCAGGTCTCGGCTTGGTTTGTGCCAGCAGTATTGTTCGCCGCCCTTGCCGCCTTGCTGCTCTGGTACTGGCTCGGGCCAGCGCCAGCATTGGCCAACGGCTGTATGGCGGCGATCTCGGTACTGATCATCGCCTGCCCTTGCGCACTTGGCTTGGCCACGCCGATTTCGGTCACGGTCGGCATAGGCCGGGCGGCTCAGGCTGGCATGTTGATCAAAAATGCAGAGGTTTTGGAATTATTGGAAAAAATAGACACCTTAGTCATCGATAAAACCGGCACCCTGACCGCTGGCCATGCTGCGGTACAAGGCTTCTTGCTGGCCCAAGGGGAACACCACGATCAAGTCTGGGCACTGGCGCGGGCGCTGGAACAAGCCAGCGAACATCCGTTGGCGCGCGCCATCGTCGACTGCGCCGAGCAGAAAAATATTGCTGCCGCAACGATCAGCCGTTTCGAAGCAGTCAGCGGACAAGGTGTGCGTGCTTGGCAAAATGAGCAAGCGCTGATGCTGGGAAAACCCGCCTGGATAACCGCGCATGGTATCGACACCGCCGAATTTGATGCGCAGATACAAACATTTCAAGCAAATGGCCATGCGGTGGTGATTTTGGCGCGCGATCAACGCGCGCTCGCGCTCATCAGTATTGCCGATAGCATAAAAACCGATGCCGCTGCCGCACTCGATGAGGTGCGGGCACTCGGAATCCGTGTGATCTTGATGAGCGGTGACAATCGACTGGCGGTGCAAAGCGTTGCAAACAAGCTTGGCATCGCCGAGTTTCACGCAGAAGTCATGCCTGAAGACAAATTGCGCATGATCCGTGACTTACAAGCCCAAGGACACCTTGTCGCCATGGCCGGCGATGGCATCAACGATGCGCCGGCACTGGCGCAAGCCCAGGTCGGCATTGCCATGGGCAGCGGTACCGATATCGCCATGCAAAGCGCCGATTTAGTGTTAATCCAAGGCAAGCTGCAAGGCATTGCGCGTGCGCGCCGTCTGAGTGTCGCTACCATGCGTAATATTCGGCAGAATTTGTTTTTTGCGTTTGCCTATAATTTCATCGGCGTGCCGCTCGCTGCCGGTGCACTCTATCCATGGCTGGGCCTGTTGCTCAGCCCTATGCTGGCGAGTGCGGCAATGAGCCTGAGTTCAGTCTCAGTCATCAGCAATGCGCTGCGTTTGCGCTCACTGACATTGTAAACAATCGGGCAGCGCGACCGGGACACGGTAAAATACCCCCCTGTTGTTCTATACCTACTTCCAAAGACCTCCTATGCATTGTGTGCGTTTGATTCCCGCCTTACTTTTTCTCGCAGCGCTGGCGACTTCGTCAGCCTACGCGCTGGAAAACCCGATTACCAAAAGTGCTAAACAAAAACTCTCCAGCAAAGCAAAGAGCATCACGATCTATGCGGCGGGCGATATCGCTGACTGCAAGAAAAAACCAGCCCTGGAGAGCATGGCTGCCCGTACCGCCGACTTGATTGCCACGGCACTGGCACAAGACACGAGCGCGCTGGCCATCACGCTGGGCGACAATACCTATCCGGTTGGCAAACCTGAAGAATTCAGTAATTGTTACGACCCGACCTGGGGTCGCTTCAAACAGCGTACCCTGCCCTCGCCCGGCAACCATGACTACGCCATGCCGAAAGCACTCGGTTACTACAATTACTTTGGCGAACTGGCCGGCCCCGATCGACGCGGTTACTACGCCAAACACATCGGCAATTGGCAGATAATCTCGCTCAACAGCAACCTTAACAGACAACAAATGCAAACGCAGTTGGCATGGTTACAAGAAGAATTGAGTAACAACAAACAGCGCTGTACTTTGGCATTCTGGCATCATCCGGCATTCAGCTCTGGTGGCCATGGCAACAATGAATTGATGTGGCCAGCCTGGAAAATGTTGGTAGCGGCCAAAGCCGATCTGGTCCTCAGCGGCCACGACCATGACTATGAACGTTTCGCCCCCATGGATGGCAATGGCGAGCGCGATGACGTCAATGGCTTGCGCAGTTTTGTGGTCGGCACCGGCGGGGCGGCAACCACGCCGATGTTTTTACCAAAAAACACCACCGAGATGCGCGATAATTCCAGCCACGGCGTGTTACGTCTGAAATTACAAGAAAATTCCTATGAATGGGAATTCTTGGCCACGGACGGTGCCAGCTTCGGCGATAAAGGTAAGGGCGTTTGCCATTAAGCCAGCACTTCCCTAGGGTGTCCGGTATACGAAACGCGTGATACCGGGCATCGCTTCAGCAGATCGACACTAGTCGGTTTTTTCCACTATACTCAATTACGGCTCAATGGCTCGGTGTTCGAGTCGTTCCATTCCTGCGTCCGCCAGACGCGCACCGGAGTCGTTATGCATATCGAAGAAACCCTGAGACTGGATTTTAAAGACGTTCTGATCCGCCCCAAGCGCTCAACCCTGACCTCACGTTCAGATGTCGACCTCGAACGAGAGTTCGTGTTCCATCATTCGCGTAAAACCTATCGCGGCATTCCTATCATCGCTGCCAATATGGATTCGACCGGCACGCTGGAAATGGCTGCCGTACTCGAAGCGCAACAATTATCCACCGCCCTGCACAAGCACTACGATGAGCAAACGCTGGTTGATTATTTCACGCGTCTGCAAACAAAATCAGCGGCCTTTTATTCCATGGGCATATCGAATGCCGATTACGATAAATTTGTTGCCGTAATGGCGCGCACCAAAGCCGCCATCGAATATGTCTGCATCGATGTGGCTAACGGCTATACCGAAGGCTTCATTAATTTTGTCAAAAAAGTCCGTACTGATTTTCCGCAACTGACTATCATGGCCGGCAATGTCGTCACCGGTGATATCACGGAAGAATTGATACTGGCTGGGGCTGATATCGTCAAGGTCGGCATCGGACCTGGCTCGGTATGCACTACCCGCAAAATGACCGGGGTAGGCTATCCGCAATTGTCGGCCATCATCGAATGTGCCGATGCCGCCCACGGCTTGGGCGGGCAAATCTGCGCCGATGGCGGTTGTGCGGTGCCGGGTGACTTAGCCAAAGCCTTTGGTGGCGGTGCCGATTTCATTATGCTCGGCGGCATGCTGGCTGGCCATGATGAATGCGCCGGTGATGTGGTCGAGCGCGACGGCACGCAATTCAAACGTTTCTATGGGATGAGCAGTCGCGCGGCCATGGATAAATATGCCGGTGGCGTGGCTCACTACCGCGCCTCTGAAGGCAAGGAAGTACTGGTGCCGTATCGCGGTCCGGTCAGCAATAGCTTGCAAGATATTTTAGGTGGCGTGCGCTCAGCATGTACGTATGTCGGCGCACACAAGCTGAAAGAATTGACTAAACGCACGACCTTCATACGCGTGACGCAGCAACTCAACGAAGTGTTCGGCAAATCCTGATCCTCAGCCGACCCACTGAGATGGCGTCGGTAGTTCAGGCTGTCTGCGCGATCAAACCCAATTCCGGCCCAGACATGACTTTTTCTATATCGAGCAGAATGATCATTCTTTCCTCAATCTGCCCCAAACCGATCAGGTAATTGCTAGAGAAGGTAGTACCGAGTTCAGGTGCCGGTTTGATATCAGCCGTGATCAGCGTGACAACATCAGACACACTGTCAACCACGACGCCAATCACACGACCGTGAATATTGAGAATGATCACCACGGTCGACGAGTCGGGGGCATCGGCACCGGTACCGAAACGCAGACGCAGATCGATTACCGGCACGATTACGCCGCGCAAGTTCATGACCCCACGTAAGTAATCAGGCGAATTAGCCAGCCGCGTGAGAGTTTCGAAATTACGAATTTCCTGCGTCTGCAAAATCGCAATGCCATACTCCTCGGCACCAAGACGAAATGCCAGGAACTCCTGCTCAGTAGTAACTTCGGCAGCGATATCGAGCACAGCGGAATCATTCATCATTATCTTCCTTGCGCACTGGCTGAATGCGCGTGAATAAAAACAGATCAGCGACGCATGAAATAATTCCATGCGGCAATTTTATTTTATTATACGGCAGCTTGAAGCTGCACTTGCCCTATATTACTACTAAGTAGCAAATATGCCATTTTGTTCACAGAGATCGGCCAACTGGGCAGGAAAAGCCAGCGCACGCTCATACTCCCAATATCTGAAAAGAATTAGTGAGCGATTGTTATGACTAAAGAACCTTTCAGTCTTGCCGCCCCAGCGCCAAGACCTGCAAAACACGTGCCGCAGCACGCAAGCCGAAGCTGGCCGTCACGACCACAGAAGAACCGAAGCCGGCACAATTCAAGCCGCTCAGTGCCGTGTCTTGTGCGGCCGACTCGGGCGTTTCACAGACCTCCGCCGGGGTAGTCAGCACCTCCATGGAAAACACCGCCTCGATGCCAAATTTACTCTTGGCACCGCGCGGAAAACCAAAGTTCTGACGCAAGCGTTTGCGCACCAAGGCTAGCAAAGGTTCTTGCTCAGTGCGCGAGAGATCACGAATCTCTATCTTACCCGGATCGGTTTGTCCACCGGCCGCACCGATAGTAATGAGCGGCAGTTGCTGTTGATGACAAAACGCAATCAATGCCGTCTTGGCTCGGACATCATCGATGGCATCGATGACATAATCAAACCCAGCGGCCCCGACGAGTTCGCCAAGGTTATCGGGTGTAATGAAATCTTCTACCTCATGAACCACGCAAAACGGATTGATACTGGCAATCCGTTCGGCCAGCGCGCTGACTTTGGCTTGCCCAAGACTCGCGCTGGTGGCTTGAATCTGGCGATTGATATTCGATTCTGCAACCTGATCGAGATCGATCAGAGTGATCGTACCGATGGCACTGCGCGCTAACGCTTCCACCACCCAGGAACCGACGCCGCCGACGCCGATCACAGCAATATGTGCGGCGCGAAAGCGACTCAGCGCCGCGGCACCGTAAAGTCGGGCGACACCGCCGAAACGGCGATCGAAATCGATATCTGAATTTTGTTGCATAATAGTATTATTAATGTTTTGGTGAGCAGTGTGTGAACATCGTGCCTGAATGCAGACACGAAGCTTTAAATATTGTCGCCATTTTACAAGAGCGTGATTGATGTGTCGCAAGTAGGTCTACAATCCCTACTGCATAATGATGGTCAACCTCTCCACAGGGAGTCAGCATGAACAGTTTATTCGATAGCGCACCAGACTTCGATCAGCCTCTGGCAATCTTAAAGCATTGCCACGATCGCATACGCAAGCAGTTAAGCACGCTCGAGCGGCTGGTCAGTCACCTCAATGATACCGGGGTAGATGAAGAAGCCCAACGCGCAGCCAAAGCGGTACTGCGCTATTTCCGAAAAGCGGCCCCCTTGCATCACGAAGATGAAGAGGTCGATTTACTGCCCGAACTGGCAGCCACGGCAAAAGGTGACGATGCCGTGCTGTTGCAAGAGTTGACACTACAGATTTTGCTGCATCATCGCCAAATGGAAATACATTGGAAGGGATTGGAAAGCCAATTGCAAGCGATAGAAGATGGCGAGGGCGGTGATTTATCGGCCAGCGATGTAGAAGAATTTTCCGAATTGTATCAAGCCCATATGGCGATAGAAGAAGGGCATATTGCGCCGATGGCGCTGCGCCTGTTCGACGCCACCCAGATGAAAAAACTCGGTACCGCGATGCAAACCCGGCGCGGTATCGTCCCTACGGCCGAGCCGGCCTGAACTGCTCAGCTCTCGTTTATTTAAGGAAATGTATGTCTATCGCCGATCTGCGTAAAGATTATCAGCAAGCCAGCCTGTCTGAAACCGATGTCGCCAGCGACCCGTTCATGCAGTTCGGCCACTGGTTTGAACAAGCCTTGCAAGCCAACGTCGCCGAAGCCAATGCCATGAGCTTGGCAACGGTGAATGCGGCGGGCCAGCCATCGGCACGGATCGTGCTGATCAAAGAATACGATGCGCGTGGCTTCACCTGGTTTACCAATTATGACAGTGCCAAAGGCAATGACTTGGCAAGTAATCCACATGCCGCACTGTTGTTTTTTTGGCCGGCACTCGAGCGCCAAGTCCGCATCGAAGGCCGCATAGAAAAAATCTCTGCCGCCGAAAACGATGTGTATTTTTATAGCCGTCCGCTCGGTAGTCGTCAGAGTGCCACGGCGTCGATACAAAGTCAGCCGGTGGCCAACCGTGACCAACTCGAGCAGCAACTGGCAGAGGTGATTACTCGCTATGGCGACCAACCACCGCGCCCCGAACACTGGGGTGGCTACCGCTTGGTGCCAGAAAAAATTGAATTTTGGCAAGGACGCAGCTCGCGCCTGCATGATCGCATCGTCTATACGCGTCAGCCCGAGCACAACTGGCAAATCAGCCGCCTACAGCCTTAATAGAAACGCGGGCGCGCGTCATCAAGTCATCACACTCGCATGCTAGCCTGTCAGCTTGAAGGCTACTTGCGTATGCGATGCGAAAAAAGAAAATCCTCTTACTCAGTGTTTCTGCCGGTGCCGGCCATCGCCGTGCCGCCGAAGCGCTGCAAGCCAGTGCAGTCGTCCACGCCGCCGACAGCGAGGTGATCCATCTCGACGTGATGGACTTTGTCAGCAGCGGCTTTCGCAAAATCTACACTGACTTTTATATTAAGTTGGTCAGCTCCGCCCCGAATCTGTGGGGCTATCTCTACCAAGCCAGCAATGAAGCCAAAACCAACAGCGCACTCGAACGCCTGCGCCGCAGTTTGGAGCGACTCAATACCCGCACGCTGTTCCAAGCTATCGCTGAGTTCGCGCCCGACGCCATCATCTGCACGCATTTTTTACCGGCAGAATTGTTGTCACGCCGGATAGCGAAACAACAATTTCATTGTCCGGTATTTGTACAAGTCACCGACTTCGACCTCCACCGCATGTGGGTACACCAGCATATGGCTGGCTACTTTGCCGCCAGTGAAGAAATTGCCGACCGCATGCGCAGCGCCGGTATCGCCCCCGAGCGCATCCATGTCACCGGCATTCCGGTAATGCCACATTTTGAAGAAAAACCCTTACGCCAACAATGCGCGGCCGAAATCGGCATCGATCCCGCACGCCTGACGATACTACTCATGGGGGGAGGTGCCGGCTTGGGTGGCTTGGCGCAGATTGCCGCAGGCTTGCTGGCACTGGACACGCCGTTTCAATTATTAGTCTTGGCAGGAAATAACGCCCCAGCACTGGCAGCACTACAAGAACTGGCGCAGCGCTTTCCCACGCGCCTGTTTCCATTTGCGTATAGCCGGCAGGTCGAGCGCCTGATGGCTTGCGCCGATCTGGTCATCACCAAGCCGGGCGGACTGACGACCTCGGAATGCCTGGCCTACTCCTTGCCGCTGCTACTCAACGCGCCGATCCGCGGCCAAGAAGAACGCAATGCCGACTACCTGCTCGAATGCGGCGCTGCCCTCAAAGCCTATGACGATGTCAGCCTGCTCTATCGTGTGCGCTATTTGCTGCAGCATCCGGAAAAACTCCAGGCCATGCGCACACAAGCAGGGATAGCTGGCAAACCGTATGCCGCCGCCACCGTGCTGCACCAAGTTTTACACTCACTGCCATCGAAAGCCCTGCCATGAAGCCTCACACTTCCTTCCGAGCCAGCCTGTTCATGCTCTCCTATGTCGCGGTACTCGCGATTTTTTTTGCCCAGGTGGAAATTCAAATCGAGGGTGCCGCCGGTTGGGGGGCCAATTTGCCGACCTGGCGCATACAAAAACACTGGTTGCTCGATCTGTTCTGGGGTGGACGCGCGATGACCGGCTACCATGCCTGGGTATTTCCCTTCATCGCCCTGTTTTTCCACTTTCCGTTTTTTCTTACCCAGCCATGGAGTTGGCGCACCGAAGCACGCGTGTTTGCCGCTGGCATCGTGTTCTGGATCATTGAAGATTGCATGTGGTTCGTGATGAACCCGGCCTGGGGTTGGGAACACTTCAACCAAGCGACCGTGACTTGGCATCATCACTGGTTGTGGGGTACCCCGATCGATTATTGGATAGGTTCTGCAGTAGCCTTTTTACTATTGGCCTACGCGACGCGGCCGTACACGGGAGCGCAAACAAGCGAAATGTCGAAATGAAAACGGGCAATTTTTAAAAGATAAAAAAATAAATATTTTTCATCAAAAATCTGACTAGGGTTTGAAACCCCGGCCTTCAGAGGCTGTCGCAAAAGGGTATTGAGTCGGTATC
>NZ_JASJVS010000044.1:0-38386 GCF_035019605.1 Undibacterium sp. 5I2
GTGGCATGCAGGAATGACGAGGTATGCGGTGTTTCAGGTGTAAAAAACGTCCATCAGGCTTTTGCGACAGCCTCTGAAGGCAGCGACGAACACCACACACATATTTATTGACGGAAAATATTGCAGCAACACCGATAAAATCTTCGCTGCATACGCCCACTCCCCACCCATTCACAGCAAATTTTCGCGCTCTTAAAATCGCTTAAGACGCGCTTGCCTTTAAAAAAAAATACCCTATATTGAGAATACATTCCAGTCCGGTGATGGAATGCCTATCACTGATGCTGAGTGTAAACAAATGGAACATGGAAACACTGCTCAGTCTTGCATACTGAATGGAAATCAGCTCTCGCCATTTTTCTATGCGTCATACATTTTTTTGAGGAAATGTAGTATGCCACCATCAGACGAGCTCAGCGCTTTTCCTGCCATACCCCTCCCCACCGATACCTTAGCGTACTGGACCGATGCTTGCCGACGTTCGCTGATGTTTTGGGATGTGCTGCGCGAGCGCGGCAACAATTATCTGGAACATGAACAGTCTGGTAAGCCGCCAGTTTTGGTATTCGACTATAAACTCATACTCGATGCACGCCGCTTCGAACGTCCGGCCAATTATGCCTTGGCAGCGATTGTACCGCCGCCTGATTACGTCGCTACCGACCCGAAAAAGCGTCCTTTCGTAGTGATCGATCCGCGCGCCGGACACGGCCCAGGCATAGGCGGCTCGAAAATGGACAGTGAAATCGGCATTGCCCTCAAAGCCGGCCACCCATGTTATTTCGTGATGTTTTTTCCGCAGCCAGTGGCGGGACAAACGATAGAGTGCGTGACGCACGCCGAGCGCATATTTCTCGCTAAAGTCAATGAGCTGCATCCCGATGCCGTGGGCAAGCCATTTGTGATCGGCAATTGTCAGGGCGGCTGGGCCTTAATGATCCTGGCAGCATTGGCACCGGAATCGGTCGGCCCGGTCTTATTGGCCGGCTCGCCGCTGTCATATTGGGCTGGGGTGGAAAACAAGAATCCCCTGCGCTATACGGGAGGACTGATGGGCGGCACCTGGATGGCTTCGTTGGCAGGCGATCTCGGCAATGGCAAGTTTGACGGCGCACATCTGGTCGATAATTTTGAGAAACTCGATCCTGGTAATACCCATTTCAGCAAGCTCTACAATTTGTATGCCAATATCGATACCGAGCGCACGCGCTACCTCGATTTCGAGCGTTGGTGGGGTGGGCATTTCCTGTTGAATAAAGAAGAAATGGCGTGGATATCACAAAACTTATTTGTCGGTAATAAGTTGAGTGCCGGCGAGATCATCATGGATGAGGGAGAAACGCGTGTCGACCTGCGCAAGATTCGCTCGCCGATCGTGGTGTTCGCTTCCTGGGGTGACAATATTACGCCACCGCAGCAAGCACTGTTCTGGATTGCGGATTTATACGACAGCGTCGAGGACATCCGCGATCACGAGCAAACTATCGTTTATTTTTTACATGAACAAATCGGACACTTAGGTATTTTTGTGTCAGCCGGCGTGGCCAATCGCGAGCACACTGAACTCGTCAATGCCCTCGATTTGATCGACATGCTCCCGCCCGGTCTGTATGAAGCCATCATCCTCGACACCACACCCGACATGGCAGGTTTGGATTTCGCTGAAGATCGCTATGTGATTCGCTTTGAACCACGTGACATCAGCGATATTCTGGCGCTAGGTGAAGCAGACCGCGAGGGTGAGCGCGCATTCGAACTGGTACGGCATGTGTCACAGATAAATCAATCGTGCTACGACATGTTTGTGTCACCTGTCGTAACAATGTTTTCCAGCGAAATGAGTGCCACTTGCTTACGCAATTTAAGCTCGGCACGCTACGAGCGGGCCTTGCTGTCTGATTCCAACCCGGCGCTCAAAGCGCTGCGCCCCTTGGCCGAGATGGCCCGTTCTATGTCAGCCGACTTAGCTGAGGATAATCCTTGGCTACTGGCAGAGAAAAAAATCGCCGCCACCATACGCAGCAATTGGGACAGCTATCGCGATATGCGCGATGCCCACTACGAACGCCTGTTCAAGCTGACCTATGAATCACCGTTGCTGGCTGCGATGACCGGATTCCAGCCCGACCCGAAGCGCACGACGAGCGCACGCCCACGGAGCCAAGCAGAGCAAGAATTTTCGGCACAAAAGCGCGCCGAACATGAAGTCTGGTTTGATCACGGCAGCCCTGAAGAAGGATTTTTACGCCTCTTGATTTATGTTGCGATCGGCAATGGCGTGGTGGATGAGCGCCCCTTCAGCGGCATTCGCCGCCTGATGCGTGCAACCGGGCGCGATCAAACCGTCAGCTTGCAGCAAATGAAAGAGGCCATCAGACGCCAAACGTTTTTGGTGCGGATGGATGAAGCGCGTGCGCTCGCCAGCTTACCTGCCCTACTACCATTGCGCGCGCAACGTCAGCATGCACTGGAATTGGCGACCGATCTGTTGGCTCTGAGCGGGCCGATTAATGCAGGCAAACAGCAGCGCTTGCAAAGTATTGCGCAAGCACTGGGCTTGGATCAGCCGGAACCAGCGGCCGCGCCGATTGCGCAGAAAACTGCTAAGCCGCGCAAGACCGTTGTTGGCAAAGGCCGCCAGAAAAAAGTGCAAACAACTTAATCGATCGTCGCAAGCGACGATGGAAAAGACTCTGGAAGGGGTTTCAAACCCTGGTCAGATTTTTTCTCATAACGGGAGTACATATTATGTCGAATCGTGAACTTACCATGTCCGTTCTCATGACACCGACGATGATGAATATTGCTGGCAATATTCATGGCGGTGATCTGCTTTTCATCCTCGATCAAGTTGCTTATACCTGTGCCGTTCGCTATGCCAAAACGAATGTCGTGACTTTATCGGTCGATCAGGTACGGTTTGGTCAACCGATTTATGTCGGCGAATTGGTCACCTTTTTTTCAACCATTAATTACGTGGGGAAAAGTTCGATGGAAGTCGGGGTCAAGGTGGTGGCTGAAAATATTTTCACCGATGTCAAACGCCATACCAACAGTTGTTTCTTTACGATGGTAGCGGTGACCGAGGGGAACAAGCCGACCAAAATTCCCAGTTTTTCCCCGAGTACGGAAATCGAAAAACTACGCTACGAATGCGCCTTGGCACGCAAGGAAGCACGCATCGCGGTTGAAAAACAGAATAAGGCCATGGTCGAGCAGGTGTTCAGTAAGCTCCAGCCGGTGCAGGCTTGATGGCAGAGGCGCGCTGAGCATAGGTCAAGTGCGCGCCTTGTTTTTTTGGGGACGCCACAATACCTGCGGAAGTCGGCTGTCTTGCTTGGATTTAAAGGCCGGCGATGAGACGGTTTAAGCCGATCCTACCGATTCCAAAGAGAGTGACAATCAAAAGATACGGCATTGGAGTATCAAAAATACAATTCAACTTCCGACTAATTTGAAGCGTGAAAGATTAAAATTTGATATATCAATTGGGGGGGATTTTCCTTGCGCTAACAAAGCAAGCACTTCTCCGATTGCCGACCCAAATTTAAATCCATGTCCAGAACAAGCCGACGCATAAAAGACATTTGAATGTTCTCGAGACGTGCCAATTAAAAAACTTTGATCTTTGCTCATTGTATAAAAACATGAACGTGAACTGATTGGAAGAGGATTAAGTCCGGGAAAAATTTCTTCAACATAAGATGACATCTCTGTCGAATAACATTCCAAAATACTTTTTTTTCTATTTCCTGGTTCGCAAAGCAAATGCTGTCTGTTGTGAAAGCCAATTTTAATACCTCGCTCCGAACTTATTCCGGCAGGAATCCCATACAGTAACGCTCCGTCTGCATGATTATACAAAAAAGCAGGAAATTTATCCTTGGAAAATTCTTCTTCGTGTCCTACTCGTACATCAAACCAATAGACAGGAACGCTATGTGAGAACCGGAAACTATTCAACTCAGGCAAAAAATTATTCGTAGTCCAAGGCCCAGTTGTCAGAACTATAGCCCGAGTCAAAAATTGATCGCCATTATCGGTTTTAACCAAGAGCATGGATTGAGTATATCGAGAAATTTCTCGAACACTCCGGCCAAAATTCGCAGAAGCGCCTTTTTCTATCGCATGATTCATCATGTGTGTTTGCACTTTGTTTGCCAAAATGACGTATGCCCCCGGCTCATATATTGCTTCCATTTTTTCATTAATAGAAAACCCTGGAAATCGCGCTCTAATTTTTTTTGCACTAAGTACTTCATAAGTAATCTGACCTTCTTGCGCGGTTTTTCTACTTCCTTTTACAACACCTGTTGATTTGGGTCCTATAAATACGGCTCCTGTCGGAATCAACAAGCTCTCATCACTCAAAGCTTGTAACTCGGTCCACAGATCATGCGATCTGTTTAACAAAGGGAGATATTCTCTACCCTCCCAATATGCTCGGCGAAAAATTCTTGTTTCTCCTTGCGATGATCCAAATTGATGTGTAGGTCCAAATTGTTCAATCCCCAACACATTCGCCCCAGAACGTGCAAGATGAAACAGTGTCGACGTTCCCATAATACCCAAGCCGACAACGATAACATCGTAATTTTTCATGTCGATTTTCCTTCACGAATCAATTTTATTGAGTTTCTCAGTTCTAAGAAAAGACTCGTACACAATGAATAATAAAGCCGCCAAAATTAATGAAAAACAAATGGCTGTATTGACGGACAGGACTTGCCGATAGAAAAAAAGGGCGATGGAAATTTGGGTAATTGGAAGGATAAACTGAAAAAAACCCATCACAGATAAAGAGAGATTTTTCGCGGAAAAGGAAAATAGCCATAAGGGAAGCATGGATATTAAACCACATCCAAGCACTAACAGCCGACTTTCAATCGGTAACGTTGGCTCGAATGCAAGTGAAAAATCTGATGTCGAAATAAAAAAACAAATCGCTACAGAAAGAAAAGCAGTTTCCAAAACCAAACCAAACAAAGCATCGAGTTTGCTGATTTTTTTGACATATGCATAGCATCCCCAACTGATGCCAATTGAAAAGTAAATTAGTGGTTTGAGTTCAGCACTATTGAACAACAGAAGTACTACACCGAAAAAAATGACCGCCATTGCTAATCTGCAAATTTTACTTAAATACTCTTTTAAAACCAATGCGCCTATACCAATAGCAACAAAAGGTGCGATCAGGTAGCCTATCCCAGTTTCCAAAACATGACCGTTTATTGAAGACCAGACAAATGTTCCCCAGTTGATGGCAATAAGTAGGGCTGCGCCGAGATGATATAAAGTCCTTTCAAACGTCAAAGCTGATATAAAATTCCTGCATTGACCAATCATCAGCACCAGCACCGCTAGCGTGAAGAATGAAGCAAGAATGCGATAACATAGTAATACTTCAGTCGGGATGTCAGATAGCGCACGCCAAAATAAGGATGAAGCACCGAGAATCAGATTGGCGGTCACACCTGCGACCACAGCAGCAATAATTACGCGTGTAGAATTTATACGATTCACCATAAAACACATTCTACAAGTTCGTACGACCAATACAGATTACCTTTGCTATCCACGCTATAGGCAGCTTGATTTTTATCTCTCCAAGAAGAAAATTCTTCCATTAATCGAGAGGAAATTCGTTTCCAACTCTCTGAATATAACAATAACGGAAATGTATGTCGTTCTAAAAAACGAAATTTAAGACGGCGATCTTGGTATTTTTCGTTCTTATATCGACTTAAAATATCCTGAATACCTACTAATGAATTCAAGCCAATAATGGCACGGCCGCCCTTATTTAAGTAAGTAGGTAATTCTTGTAAAAATCGAAGCAATAAAGTATCACCATAAAACATTGCTGAAAGAGGAATTTCATTAACTTCGGTCGTGGACATTAAATATTCCAACAGCTTTTCCGATGGAGTTCTCCATCCCGGAGGATTGAAAGTAATAAAATCGAATTTCTGATTTTCATTTGGTAAGCCAGAAAAAAGATCGCTGACGACGAACGCGATTTTATTATTGCCAAAGTTTAAGGTTTCATTTTTTACAGAAAGACTAACCGCAGCTGGAGAAATATCTGTTCCGATAATGTGATCAGCCCCCATTCCTCTTAACAGCAGCGCAATTACGCCGCTACCAGTACCGAGGTCAAGGAAATGTCCGTTCAGTACATTATTAGAGAACATTTTTTGTGTATAGCTACCCAATGCCAAACCGGCTGGACTTACTTTAAAAACACTTGGATCATCGATCAGTTTGAGACTATGTCCCATTCCAAAATATGTATCATAAGTAAATAATTTTTCACTCCCTTCATATGGACAACTCGAGAACGAAGCGTGGTGTATTTCATAAAATTTCTCAATCAACCAGCTTTTATCATTTAAACCCAACATATACGCCTCCTTACATTTGCATATATTTAAATTCGCCAAGCTCTTTGGATCTGGCTGACGACTTTCGAAGTGCAGACGTAATGATGTGTTCTACATTGTTTTCCCTAAAGTAAGCTATTCCTCTTTCGGTCGTTCCTTCAGGAGTCATTACCTCGTTACATATCTGTGTTGGAGATTTTCGCGTCAATTCCAAAAGATCGGCAGTTCCCCTTAATATTTGGGCAATCATTAATACTGATTCTGTATTACTGAAACCAGACTGAATGGCAAAACTCTGCATAGCGCTCGCAAAATAAGCAATGAATGCAGGCCCGCCACCACACAGTGCGGTCGCAGAATCTATGAGCGACTCGTCTGTAACATATATTGCTTTACCAAAAGACCCTAGAATGACTCCAGTCAACGCTAGATTTTCTTTATAGATGTTTGGTGATGCACAAAATACGGTCATTCCGAGAGCAATTTCTGGTAGCGTATTCGGTATGGCGCGAATAATTTGACTCACCCCAAGTAAGTGGCCGAGCGTATCGATTTTTATGCCGGCCATCATCGATATCACAGGAGTTGTCCGTCCCAAGTTCAGCTTAATGTCTTTTGCAAACTGAGAAAACTTTTGTGGAGGTATTGATAATATCAAAATATCATCATCATTTACGTTCTTGATTGATGGCAGTGCATCAATTCCATATCGGCTTTTTAAAAAAATACGCCGAGATTCGCTAGGGTCAACGACTTGTAAATCAAATTTAATGTCATTCAGAAGTCCCGAAACAACTGCTGTTCCCATGTGACCGGCACCGACTACTACGATCTTTGTCATTTTAGTGAGCTCATTATTGAATTTAGCTTACTTCAGCGATCAGAACGATGCGGAACGATCAGTGATCGTTACCGCTTTCTTGGCAGCAATTAGACAAATACACACTTTTTACTGAAAATTCCAATTCAAATGATAATCAAGCCAAGCAAATTTTCAAGCGAAACCGACGTAGGAATTTTCTGAAACTTCACCCACTCTAGCAACAAAAAAAAGCCGAGCCCGGCGCACCGGTACTCAGCTTTTTTTGTTGCCAGATCAAGCCGCGCCAGCGCGGCTTTGCATCTTATTTTGCGCTCATCAAGGCCATCGTGGTATCGAGCATGCGGTTCGAGAAACCCCATTCGTTATCGTACCAGCTCGATACTTTTACCAAACGACCGCCATTAACCTTAGTCAAGGTTTCATCGTAAGTACTGGAAGCCGGGTTGTGGTTGAAATCAACCGATACCAGGGGTGCCGTGTTGTAATCGAGAATGCCTTTGAGCGCGCCTTCGGAAGCGGCTTTCAGGATGCTGTTGATTTCTTCGACGCTGGTGTCGCGGGCGGCGATGAAAGTCAGATCGACCACGGAAACATTGATGGTCGGTACGCGCATGGCGTAACCATCGAGCTTGCCATTCAATTCAGGCAAAACCAAACCGACCGCTGCGGCTGCACCGGTTTTAGTTGGGATCATGCTCATCGTGGCGGAACGCGCACGGCGCAAATCTTCATGCATCACATCAGTGAGCACTTGATCATTGGTGTAGGCGTGAATCGTGGTCATCAAACCGCTGACGATACCGATGGCGTCGTTGAGCGGCTTGGCCAGTGGTGCCAAGCAGTTGGTGGTGCAAGAAGCGTTGGAGATGACGGTGTCAGTCGCTTTCAATACAGCGTGATTGACGCCGTACACAATCGTGGCATCGACATCTTTACCGCCAGGTGCGGAGATGATGACTTTTTTCGCGCCGCCGGCCAGATGAGCCGAGGCTTTTTCTTTGGTGGTGAAGAAGCCGGTGCATTCCAAGACGACGTCAACATTGAGCTGACCCCAAGGAATATTGGCAGGATTACGTTCAGCGAAGACTTTGATGACATCGCCATTGACGATCATGCTGTCGCCTTCAACCGTGACCGTGCCAGGGAACTTGCCGTGGGCCGTATCGTAACGAGTCAGATGGGCATTCGATTCGGCATTGCCGAGATCATTGATAGCGACGATTTGAATGTCGTTTTTAAATTTGCCGCCTTCGTAATGGGCGCGAAGGATGTTACGGCCGATACGGCCATAGCCGTTGATTGCGACGCGAATCGTCATGGTGTTATCTCCAAAGGTCTGTACATCAAAAGAAAAAAAACAAACAACACTGCGGCCGCAATTTAATGCAGCGAGGGCGAAGTCGGCAAGGCCAACACGGATGCTTCCAATACCGCCAGATCGCGCCAGCCGTAGGCAAGCTCAGTCAGATCGAGGCCATCCCAGGAAAACGCTTGTTCTTGCAAAGCCAGTGCACCGAGCTCTTCGCAAAAATTTCGGGCCGGCGCATTGTCGGCGATCACCCATACCAATAAATTCTGCGCGCCCTGCGCCTGCAAAGTACGCGCCACTTTTTGCAGCAAGCGCCGACCGATGCCGGCGCGCTGCCACTGTGGTAACAGATATACGGCGGTCAGCTCGCCTTGCATGCCGAGTTTGGCCGGCTCGAGCAACATGCCCGAGGCGAAACCGATCACGGCACCTTCACTTTCGGCCACATACACGCAGACGCGCGCATCGACTTGTGGCAGGGCTTGCAAAATCTGCTTCCAATGCAACAAGCTGTCGGCCAATTGCATATTGTCGAGATAGCTATCCGGCATGATGCCGCGGTAACTGGTTTGCCAGCCTTCTATGCGCACGGCCGCGATCGCTGCCGCATCGGCAACAGTAGCACGGCGCAAGCTGACGGCTTTGATACTGCTCATGGTTTCACTCATCGTACTTCAAGCGGCAGCCAGCGTCGCTTTGACGGTCGCGACCACATGCTCGACGGTAAAGCCGAAATGTTTGAACAAGACACCAGCCGGTGCCGATTCGCCGAAGCTGTCGATACCGACCACGGCACCTTCAAGACCAACATACTTGTACCAGAAGGCGGTGACGCCGGCTTCGATGGCGGTACGCGGCAAGCCTTTACCGAGCACGGCCGCTTTGTAGGCAGCATCCTGACGATCAAACACATCGGTCGAAGGCATCGATACCACACGTACAGCGATGCCTTGCTGTGCCAATTCGGCGGCGGCTTTGACGGCCAACTCGATTTCCGAACCGGTGGCGATCAATACTGCTTGCGCATCGACGGCATCTTGCAAGACATAGCCGCCACGGGCGATGTCGGCAATTTGTTGCGCGCTGCGTTCTTGGTAAGGCAAATTTTGGCGCGAGAAAATCAGCGTCGACGGGCCATCCTGACGTTGTACTGCATGGCCCCAAGCGACGGTGGCTTCCACCGTGTCGCATGGACGCCAGTTGTCTAGTTGTGGAATCAAACGCATGCTCGAGATATGCTCGATCGATTGATGCGTAGGACCATCTTCACCCAAACCGATGGAATCATGCGTAAACACGAACAAGGTGCGGATTTTCATCAAGGCGGCCATGCGAATCGCATTGCGGCTGTAATCGGAGAAGGTCAGGAAGGTGGCACCGAAAGGGATGTAACCGCCGTGCAGAGCAATCCCGTTCATCATCGCGCTCATACCGAATTCGCGCACGCCGTAATTGATGTGATTCCCCGCCTGATCGCCGCGCACTGCGACGCATTCTTTCCAGTTGGTCAGATTGGAACCGGTCAAATCGGCCGAACCGCCTAAAAATTCTGGCAGCGACGGTGCCAGTGCTTGAATCGCATTCTGGCTGGCCTTGCGGGTGGCGATATTTTCTTTCTTGTCGACGCAAGCGGCGATGGCGGCGGCCAATACCGCATCGAAATCGGCCGGCAAGCTGCCACGCATGCGCCGTGTCAGTTCGGCTGCTTGCTGTGGGAATTGCACCGTGTAGGCGGCGAATGCGGCATCCCAGTTGCTTTCCGCGGCAGCGCCGGCAGCTTTGGCATCCCAGTTGGCATACACATCCGCTGGAATTTCGAACGGGGCGTAGTCCCAGCCTATGTGCGCGCGTACCGCGGCGATTTCTTTCTCGCCGAGCGCGGCGCCATGCACATTGTGGGTGCCTTCCATATTCGGCGAACCTTTGCCGATCACGGTTTTGCAGCAGATCAGGGTCGGTTTGTCGGCGGCTTTGGCCGCGACTATCGCGGCCGACACCGCTTGAGCGTCATGGCCGTCGACCGCGGCGATCACGTTCCAGCCGTAAGCGGCGAAACGCTGCGGCGTGTTATCGGTAAACCAGCCTTCGACATGGCCATCGATGGAAATGCCATTGTCATCCCAGAAGGCGATCAGTTTATTGAGTTTCAAGGTGCCGGCCAGCGAGCAGGCTTCGTGCGAAATCCCTTCCATCAGGCAGCCATCGCCCATGAAGGCATAGGTGTGATGATCGACCACGGTCAGGCCAGGGCGATTGAATTCAGCCGCCAGCAGTTTTTCGGCCAAGGCCATGCCGACCGCATTGCTAATACCTTGACCGAGCGGGCCGGTAGTGGTTTCCACGCCCGGTGTGACATGCACTTCCGGATGACCGGCGGTTTTTGAATGCAATTGACGGAACTGACGGATATCGTCCATGGTCAAAGCGTAACCGGTCAAATGCAAGAGCGAATAATGCAGCATCGAACCATGACCATTCGATAACACGAAGCGGTCGCGATTGATCCAGCCTGGATTGGCCGGATTGTGGCGGTAGTGCCCCTTCCACAAGGCTACAGCGATATCAGCCATGCCCATCGGCGCGCCCGGATGTCCGGAATTGGCTTTTTGCACGGCGTCCATGGACAAAGCACGGATGGCGTTGGCCATCTTGTTCAGTACTGCGGGCTGGAGAGAAGAGATCATGGCGAATAGGTTTCAGGGAAGTTTTGGGATAGATGTTCGGTAACGCTCGGCTGCCAAAATGTAGACATAGCCGGTAAAGCCCGATATTTTAACAGAGCCGCCCGCGAGCGCCTACAGATATACCGATTTGCACCCTAGGGCTACCGTATAATCGGCGCTATCGTGTTCCCGTTTTTATGAATGTCCATTGCTTATGCCACGCTTTTTCTGTGATTTACCACTCAGTTTGGGTATCAGCGTCGCGCTGCCGCCGGCCGTCGCCCACCATGTTTTCGTGCTGCGCATGCAGGTCGGCGAGACGCTGCAATTGTTCAATGGCAGCGGCGGCTGTTATGTGGCCAGTCTGACGGCGCTTGATAAAAAGCAGGCAACGGCCGTGCTCAAGTTATTTCTACCTGAAGAAGTCGAATTGGCGCATGCCTTGAATCTGGTGCAAGCCTTACCAGAAGGCAACAAAATGGACTGGATCATGGAAAAGGCCGTCGAACTCGGCGTGACCGCACTCCAGCCTTTGGCGACGCAGCGTTGCGTCGTGCGTTTATCGGCCGAACGGGCGGAAAAAAAAATGGCGCACTGGCAGGGCGTGCTGATCGCTGCGGCCGAACAATGTGGCCGCAACCGTCTGCCGCATCTGGCCGCGCCGCTTGATCTGAGCAAATGGTTAGCACAACAAGATATTCATCCGCGCATCATGCTCTCACCACGCGCCGAGTTGTCGCTGACGGATTGGGTGAAACACCGGCCGCCGCAAGCCTTGAGCTTGCTGATCGGGCCGGAAGGCGGTTTGTCGGATGCAGAAGAAGATCTGGCGGTGCGCCACGGCGTGATTGCCTTATCGATGGGGCCACGCATTTTACGTACCGAAACCGCCGGCCTGACGGCGGTGGCGGCGATCAATGCCATCTGGGGCAGCTTCTGAGGCAATAACTTGTCGCGGCATGCGCGACTGCACGGCTTTCTTTGTTACACTCCGTGCTTGAACACTAACCTCGCTGGCAGCATCAGCGCATCAGAACACCATGAACTCGCCCGCCCCGCAATTGCATTGGATAGAAAACGACCTCGCCCTGTCATGCCGCTGGCACGCTGAAAACGGCGCACCGCCACCGAAACGCGTACAGATCGCCGATGACCGGCTCAATACCGAAACCGCTTACAAACTGGCCTGCGAAGGCACGGCCTTGCTGTGGCGTGGCGACTTCCAAAATGCCAAGCAATTGCTGCAAGCACTGGCACGTCGCATCGATAAAAAACCAGCGAATAAAAAAGCCAAACCGCCGGCCAACGCCCAGGAAGCCTTCCATCTGCACCGTCAAGCGCAATCGCAGCGCGCGCGCGTGTTGGCGATGATTTTGATTCCGCTCGAAGCCGATTACAGTATTTCACTGCGCCGCGCACCCGATGTCAAACAAGCCTGCCAAGAAGCCTATGGCGCACCCAGTAGCGCTTTCGTCGCCTCGCTGCGCGAATTGCTCGGTTTGATAGGCGCGCACGAATGGCGCAAAAACGGTGTGGCGATTACCGCGCTGGACGCCAAAATTCACCCGCATTACGGCGTGTATTCGCCGGTACGCGGCGAATACATCGATCTCGTCGCCAAGGCCCCGCTACCTTCGACCACCCTGGCCTTCGACATCGGTGTCGGCAGCGGCGTGCTGTCGGCCCTGCTGCTCAAACGCGGGGTCAAACGCGTGATCGCCACCGATCTCGATCCACGCGCGCTGGTCTGTGCGGCCGACAATCTGCAGCGGCTCGGTGTGCGTGCCGCCGTCGAACTGGTCGAAGCCGATCTGTTCCCAGCCGGCCGAGCACCGTTGATCGTGTGTAATCCCCCCTGGCTGCCGGCACGACCGAATTCGCCGATCGAACATGCGATCTACGATGCCGACAGCGGCATGCTGCGCAGTTTTCTGTCCGGCGTGGCGGAACATCTTGAGCCGGGCGGCGAAGCTTGGCTGATCATGTCCGATTTTGCCGAACATTTGGGCTTGCGCGCGCCCGGTGAATTGCTCGATCTGATCGATGCAGCTGGTTTGCAAGTGGCCGGCAAGCTCGATATCAAGCCACATCATCCGAAATCAACCGATGCCAGCGATCCTTTGCACGCGGCCCGGGTCAAGGAAGTCACGTCACTGTGGCGCTTGCGCGTTAAATAACAGCGCTCGGCACGCGCCGAGCTTTTTTAATCTGAATCCTATAACGATGAATAAACCCGCTCGTATCCTTACTTTTAAATGTAAAAAATGCAATAAAGCCGTGCAAGTTTTTTTGCAAAAAGTCTCGGCTTGCTCCCATATCAACCCTTATCAGGGTATTTGTAGTTGCGGCGAGGTGCACTTGTATGCCAGCGGCAACGCTGCTGCCGTTGCCTCCTACTTGGCTTCCGACGGCGTGACGTGGGCGCATCACCACTGACAGTCCGCCGAATCTGCACAGAGCACGAGGAGAAACGGGGATTAAATCCGCGCCTCCCTAGGAAAGCATTTATAATCTACCGCTTTGCAGCAGATTCTTCCAGACACAATGAAGGTATTTCGCGGACTCCCGAATGCAGCCTCCCGCGCCCCATGCGCGCTGGCGATAGGTAATTTTGACGGTGTGCATCTTGGTCATCAGACCTTGCTTGCGCATTTGCGCGCGGCCGCCTCGGCACTCGGCATCGATGCTGCCGTCATGACCTTTGAACCACATCCACGCGCCTATTTCGCGCAAACGGCCGGTGATTTATCACTGGCACCGGCACGCATCGCCAATTTACGCGACAACATGGGCTCGCTCGCGCATGCCGGTGTTGACCGTGTGATCGTCAAGCATTTCAATGCGCATTTCGCGGCTTTATCACCGCAAGATTTCATAGAAAAAATTCTGGTACAGGGTTTGCACGTGAAATGGTTGATGGTCGGTGAAGATTTTTGTTTCGGTGCCAAGCGGGCCGGTACCATTGCCACGCTCGAGCAAGCCGGTCGTCAATTCGGCTTTACCGTGGTCACTTTGCCATCGGTTCAAAACAAGGGTGTGCGCATCTCGTCTTCGGCCGTGCGCACAGCGCTGGCCGCAGCCGACTTTGCCGAAACCGAAGCCTTGCTCGGCCATCCGTATCGTATCTCCGGACACGTCGTGCATGGCCAAAAACTCGGCCGTACCATCGGTTTCCCTACGCTCAACCTACGGATTGCCCACCATCGCCCGGCCTTGAGCGGCATTTTCATCGTGCGCATCCACGGTTTAGCCGATACGCCCTTAGCTGGTGTGGCCAGTCTGGGTGTGCGACCAACAGTCGACGACAGCGGCCGCGTCTTACTCGAAACCCACGTATTCGATTATCAAGGCCACGCCTATGGCAAGGTGGTGCAGATCGAATTTCTGGAAAAATTGCGTGATGAAGCGAAGTACAGCGATCTGGCCACGCTGACCGCAGCGATCGACCACGACGCAGCGCAAGCACGCGCCTATTTCGACGCCAGCCAGCGCATCCCGGCCATCACCGCCACCGACCGAATTTGAAGCATACCACCTGGCTTGCTTCGCCCCCCTATCACTACCTGAAAATTCATCATGTCCGAAAACAAAACAGCCAAAGTCGCGAGTAAATACCCGGTCAACATGACCGAAACCGCTTTTCCTATGCGCGGTGATTTGGCCAAGCGCGAACCACACTGGGTCAAGCAATGGCAAGAGAAAAATATCTACGCGCGTATCCGCAAGGCCGCCGCTGGCCGCCCGAAATTCATTCTGCATGATGGCCCACCGTATGCCAATGGTGACATCCATCTCGGTCACGCCGTCAATAAAATCCTCAAGGATATGATCGTTAAGGCCCGTACCATGGCCGGGTTCGATGCGCCGTATGTGCCGGGCTGGGATTGCCATGGCATGCCGATCGAAATTCAGATTGAAAAACTGTACGGTAAAAGCCTGCCGGTCGCGGAAGTCCAAGCGAAAGCACGCGCCTATGCCGATGAACAGATAGAACGCCAAAAGGCCGGTTTCATCCGCCTCGGTGTGCTGGGCGAATGGGATAATCCTTACAAAACGATGGCATTTGGTAATGAAGCCGATGAGTTGCGTGCGCTCGGTAAGTTGCTGGAAAAAGGCTATGTGTATCGTGGCCTGAAACCGGTCAACTGGTGTTTCGATTGCGGTTCTGCCTTAGCTGAAGCCGAAGTCGAATACGAAAACAAGCGCGACCCATCGATCGATGTCGGTTTTGCCTTTGCCGAACCGGAAAAACTGGCGACCGCCTTCGGCCTGGCCGCCCTACCGGCGCTGCCCGGGTATTGCGTGATCTGGACCACGACGCCGTGGACCATTCCCTCCAATCAAGCCTTGAACATGCATGGCGAGATCGAGTATGCCTTGGTCGAAACGGTGCGCGACGGCGTCGCCACGCTGCTGATTTTGGCAAGTGATCTGGTAGAAAAAAGTTTGAGCAGTTACGGCCTCACTGGCACCGTGCTGGCCACCTGTCTGGGCGCGGCCTTAGCCGGCATCAGCTTCAAGCATCCGCTCGCCGGCGTCGACGCCGGTTATGACCGTCTGTCGCCGGTTTATCTCGGCGACTATGTCACACTCGAGAGCGGTACCGGCATCGTCCACTCGGCACCGGCCTACGGTATCGAAGATTTCTTGTCCTGCAAAGCGCATGGCATGCAAGATGACGCGATCATCGCGCCAGTGATGGGCGACGGCCGCTTCGCCTCGAGTCTGCCGCTGTTCGCCGGTCTGACGATCTGGGAAGCCTCGAAACCGATCTGCGACCAATTACGCTTGGCTGGCAGCTTGTTTTCGCTCACCATGTTCGAACACAGTTACATGCATTGCTGGCGGCATAAAACGCCGATCATTTATCGCGCCACCTCGCAGTGGTTCGCCAGCATGGACAATACCCCGAAAGACGGTGGTGCCAGCTTACGCAGTACTGCTCTCAAGGCGATCGCTGAAACCGCCTTCTTCCCCGCTTGGGGTCAGGCACGCTTGCACGGCATGATCGCCAACCGTCCCGACTGGACGCTGTCGCGTCAGCGTCAGTGGGGTGTGCCGATGGCATTTTTCCTGCATAAAGAAACCGGCCAGCTGCATCCGCGCACGGCAGAATTGCTGGAACAGATCGCTGTTCGGATAGAAAAAGAAGGCATCGAAGCTTGGCAAAAAATTGAAGTCGCCGACTTGCTTGGCGATGAAGCGCCGATGTATGTAAAAAACCGCGACACCCTCGATGTTTGGTTCGATTCCGGCGTCACCCATCAAACCGTGCTGCGCGGCTCGCATGCCGAGCAATTGCAATTCCCGGCCGATTTGTACATGGAAGGTTCCGATCAACATCGTGGCTGGTTCCATTCTTCGCTGCTGACCGCCTCCATGCTCGATGGTCGCGCACCCTACAAAGCCTTGCTCACGCATGGTTTCACGGTCGATGGCAATGGCAAGAAAATGTCTAAATCGCTGGGCAATACGATGGCACCGCAAAAGATTTCCGACACCCTCGGTGCCGATATCCTGCGTCTGTGGGTGGCTTCGACCGATTACTCGGGCGAGTTATCGATTTCCGATGAAATTCTCAAACGTGTCACCGAATCGTATCGCCGCATCCGCAATACGCTGCGCTTTTTACTGGCCAATACCTCGGATTTCGATATCAGCAAAGATGCCATCGCCATTGCAGACATGCTGGAAATCGACCGCTATGCGCTGGCTGGCATGGCAGTATTGCAGAGCGAAGTGTTGGCGCATTACGAACAATTTGAATTTCATCCGGTAGTGAGCAAATTACAGTCGTACTGCTCGGAAGATCTCGGCGGCTTTTACCTCGACATCCTCAAAGATCGTCTGTACACCAGCGGTGTCGATTCTTTAGCGCGCCGCTCCGGACAAACTGCGATTTGGCACCTGACTCAAGCATTATTGCGTTTGTTGGCACCGATGCTGTCATTTACCGCCGAAGAAGCTTGGCAGTTTTTTGCCACGCCCGAGGCCTATGCGGCCAGTGATGAAACGATTTTCACGCAAACTTATTATGCCTTGCCGGCCGTAGCCGACAGCGCCGCCTTGCTGGAAAAATTCGCCACCTTGCGGGCCGTACGTACCGATGTGACCAAGCAGCTCGAAGAAGTACGGGTAGCCGGCAGCATCGGTTCTTCTCTGCAGGCAGAAGTGGTGATCGCGGCCAGTGGTGACAAGTTTGCAGTACTCGAGAGTTTCGGTGACGATTTGAAATTTGCGCTGATCACTTCGGCAGCGACGCTAGAACAAGTTGCCAGCGCTGAGCAAGAACAGGTACGCGTAACGGCCTCGGTCTACAGTAAATGCGAGCGTTGCTGGCATTACCGCGCCGATGTCGGCAGCGCCGCCGCCCATAGTGGCTTGTGTGCGCGTTGCGTGTCCAATTTGTTCGGCAGCGGTGAGAGCCGTCGCTGCGCCTGATACGACTGATCTTTCGCGTGTGGGGTGGCAGCGCCGCCCCACACCGTACAACCACCAGACCTCTACCGATTATGGCCACAAAAAAATCCAGCAACTTCTCGCCGCGCAGTAAAGCCGCCACCTCGTCTTCTTCGCTGCTGCCTTGGCTAGGGCTGGCCGCCGTCGTGCTGCTGCTCGACCAAATCAGCAAGATCACCATCAGCAAATTATTCGTCTATGCAGAATCTCTGCGCGTGACGGCATTTTTCAATCTCACGCTGGTCTACAATAAAGGTGCGGCCTTCAGCTTCCTTGCCACCGAAGCCGGTTGGCAGCGTTACTTTTTCACTGCCATCGGTTTGATCGCCGCTGCCTACATCACCTATTTACTCAAGCAACATGCCGGACAAAAATTATTTTGCAGCGCACTGGCACTGATCATGGGCGGCGCATTGGGGAATGTCGTCGACCGTCTGCTGTACGGGCATGTCATCGATTTTCTCGATTTCCATTACCTCGAACAGTATCACTTCCCTGCTTTCAATTTGGCCGACAGTGCGATTTGTCTGGGTGCAGCGCTGTTCATACTCGATGAGTTACGACGGGTGAAGAAGTAAGCAAGTCAATCAGCAAATAAGGACGGCTAACATGCAACAGCGACTGAGTGGAAAAAAAATCATCCTGGGTCTGAGCGGCGGCATCGCCTGTTACAAGGCGGCGGAATTGACGCGCTTGCTGATCAAAGCCGGCGCAACCGTGCATGTGGTGATGACTGAAGCGGCCACCCACTTCATGACGAGCGTCACCATGCAAGCGCTGTCAGGCCAGCCGGTGTGGACCGACCAGTGGGATGCGCGCATCGCCAATAACATGCCGCATATCGACCTCACGCGCGATGCCGATGCCATCGTGATTGCCCCCTGTAGTACCGATTTCATTTTCAAGCTGGCGCACGGGGCTTGCAATGATTTACTTTCGACTCTGTGCATCGCCCGCCCAGCGGCCGTTCCCTTACTGATCGCGCCAGCCATGAACGTAGAAATGTGGCAAAACCCGGCATGCCAGAGAAATGTGGCCCAATTACGCGCCGATGGCATCCATGTGCTCGGCCCTGGAGCAGGTGCCCAAGCCTGTGGCGAAACCGGCATGGGGCGCATGCTCGAAGCGGCCGATTTGCTGAGCGAAATCATCGCTTCCTTCGCAGCAAAATCTTTACGCGGCAAACACTTGCTGATCACTGCCGGGCCGACTTTCGAAGCGATTGATCCGGTCCGTGGCATCACCAATCTGTCGTCTGGAAAAATGGGCTATGCGCTCGCTACCGCAGCATGGGAAGCCGGCGCTGCCGTGACCTTGGTATCCGGCCCTACCGCACTGGAGCGACCTTACGGAGTGCAGCGCATCGATGTGCAAAGCGCGCAACAGATGTATGACGCAGTGCTGCAGGAAATACGGCAGACGCCCGATGTATTCATCGCCGTGGCCGCCGTAGCGGACTGGCGCGTGGCTAATGCCAGCACGCAGAAACTGAAAAAAACCGAGGACTGCGCTGCTCCACAACTGCTGTTTGAAACCAACCCCGATATTCTCGCCAGCGTCGCGGCGCTGCCGCAGCCACCATATTGCGTCGGCTTTGCCGCCGAGTCGGAACGTCTGCTCGAATATGGCGCAGCGAAACGCTTGAAGAAGCAGATTCCCTTATTGGTCGGTAACATCGGCCATCAAACCTTCGGCCAGGACGACAACGAACTGGTCTTGTTCGATGCCACCGGCCACCGCAGCTTGGCACGCGCGGACAAAGCCACGCTGGCGCGCGCACTCGTCGCCGATATCGCCGCGCGGCTTAGCCATTTACCTTAAGCGATTTATTATGAAAAACATCGACATCAAACTACTCGACCCACGTCTGCACGATTTACTGCCGGCCTATGCAACGCCCGGCAGCGCCGGCTTGGATCTGCGCGCCTGTATCGACAGCGACATCAGCATCGCCGCCGGTGAAACCGTGCTGATCCCAACCGGCCTGGCGATTCATCTGGCTGATCCCGGCTATGCTGCCATGATCCTGCCGCGCAGCGGCTTGGGCCATAAGCATGGCATCGTGCTCGGCAATTTGGTGGGGCTGATCGATTCTGATTATCAAGGACAGTTGATGGTCTCGACTTGGAATCGCGGCAGCAGCGCGTTCGTGCTCAAACCGATGGAACGGCTGGCGCAACTGGTGATCGTGCCGGTATTGCAAGTCGGTTTTCACATCGTCGAAGAATTCGGCGACAGCATACGCGGTAGCGGTGGTTTTGGCAGTACCGGCCAGCAGTAAGCAAGCCCCCCGTTCGATGGTATAAAGCCCGCAGTTGCGGGCTTTATTATCAGAGCCGGCTGTCAGTGTTTGTGCTTGCGGCTGCGCCCGGCTGAATCACGCAAAATGGTGTAATTCCATTCATCTTCGTGGGCACCGGCATCGCCTTCGACGATAACGCGAAAAATATCCTCACCACCGGGGATACGACGGCCGAAGGCGGTATGTTTGCGACTCACATCGCGCCTGTCGTACACATCGACTTCGACTTCTTTCCCCTGCAAGGCCGCCTCGGACAGTACCGATTCTATGGTTTTTGAGGTGTATTCCAGTACATACAAAGGTGGTGCAAATCCAGCCATATATCCTCCGAAACAGGTGTCATCAGAAACCGGCACAATATGCCATATGCCATATGCCATATGCCATATTGTGTGCCCGCGCTTCGCTTACTCTACTTCGACTACTTCCGGCGAAGCCGCCGGTGATGCGGTATCGAGTGCAGGAAAGATTAACTTGACTTGGTCATCATCGTCAAGTTCAACGATGACGCGACCGCCTGAAACCAGCTTGCCGAACAACAGTTCATCGGCCAAGGCCTTGCGTATCATGTCTTGTATCAAGCGCGCCATCGGTCGGGCACCCATCAGCGGATCAAAACCTTTCTTGGCCAAGAATTGGCGCAGACTGTCGCTGAAGGTAGCTTCGACTTTCTTTTCATGCAATTGCTCTTCGAGTTGCATGAGGAATTTATCG
Organism: Undibacterium sp. 5I2; assembly: GCF_035019605.1. Classification (NCBI taxonomy): domain Bacteria; kingdom Pseudomonadati; phylum Pseudomonadota; class Betaproteobacteria; order Burkholderiales; family Oxalobacteraceae; genus Undibacterium; species Undibacterium sp. 5I2. The sequence goes on from NZ_JASJVS010000044.1 coordinate 20,654, forward strand.
ACCACGCGCAGAATGATTTCTTCATCGAGTGCACGGAAACTGATGATGGCATCGAGACGGTTGCGGAACTCCGGCGTAAACATGCGTTTGATGTCGATCATCTCGTCACCAGCCTGTTTATTGTCGTTGAAACCAATCGAACGCTTTTGCAAACTTTCCGCACCGGCATTGGTGGTCATGATAATGATGACGTTGCGGAAATCCGCTTTACGGCCATTATTATCAGTCAAAGTACCGTGATCCATCACCTGTAACAAGATGTTGAAAACATCGGGATGAGCTTTTTCTATTTCATCGAGCAAGAGTACCGAATGCGGTTTCTTGGTAATGGCTTCAGTCAGCAAACCACCCTGATCAAACCCGACATAGCCGGGTGGCGCACCGATCAAACGACTGACCGCATGGCGCTCCATGTATTCAGACATATCGAAGCGGATCAACTCGATGCCGAGCGTGAAGGCTAACTGTTTCGCCACTTCGGTTTTGCCCACGCCGGTCGGACCGGAGAACAGGAAAGAGCCGATCGGCTTGTCAGTCTTGCCCAAGCCGGCACGTGCCATCTTGATCGATGAAGCCAAGGCTTCGATCGCCGGCTCTTGGCCGAACACCACATTTTTGAGGTCACGGTCTATGGTTTGCAGCTTACTGCGATCATCTTGGTTAACCGTTTGTGGCGGAATTCGGGCGATTTTCGCGATGATATCTTCGATATCAGCCTTGCCTATGGTTTTCTTTTGCTTGGACTTAGGCAGAATACGCTGCGCAGCCCCAGCTTCATCGATGACATCGATGGCCTTGTCCGGCAAATGACGATCATTGATAAAACGCGCTGACAATTCAGCCGCCGTGGTCAATGCCGAAGCCGAATACTTGACGTTATGATGCTCTTCAAATTTCGATTTCAGGCCGCGCAGAATCTGCACAGTTTGCTCCACCGTCGGTTCATTGACATCGATTTTCTGGAAGCGACGTGACAGTGCATGATCTTTTTCAAACACGCCGCGGTATTCCGCGTAGGTGGTGGCACCCAAACATTTGAGCTGACCGCTGGACAAAGCCGGTTTGAGCAGATTGGAGGCGTCGAGCGTCCCGCCGGAAGCGGAACCGGCACCGATGATGGTATGAATTTCATCGATGAACAAAATACCGTTGGGGGTATCTTTCAATTGTTTTAAGACACCCTTCAAACGCAACTCGAAGTCGCCCCGATATTTGGTACCGGCTAACAAAGAGCCCATATCGAGCGAATACACGACGGCGTTGCTCAAGATATCAGGCACATCACCCTGCGTGATACGCAGGGCCAAGCCTTCGGCGATCGCGGTCTTGCCGACCCCGGCTTCGCCGACCAACAAGGGATTGTTTTTCCGGCGACGGCACAGAATTTGAATTACCCGTTCGACTTCGCTGTCGCGGCCGATCAGCGGGTCGATCTTGCCTTCAGCAGCGTGCTTGTTCAAATTTTGGGTAAATTGATCGAGCGGGCTTTCTTTCGCCTGCGCCTCGGCAGCCGGTTCTTCGCCACCAGTGTCGGCTTTCTGCGGTTCCGTCAGATTATCTTTGCGCACGCCGTGGGAAATGAAATTGACCACATCGAGCCGCGTCACGCCCTGCTGATGCAGGTAATACACGGCATGCGAATCTTTTTCACCGAAGATAGCCACCAGTACATTGGCACCGGTGACTTCTTTTTTGCCATTCGACGAAGATTGCACATGCATGATCGCGCGCTGAATGACGCGCTGAAAACCGAGCGTAGGCTGGGTATCGACCTCGCTGCTACCGGGTACGGTAGGCGTATTGTCGGTAATGAAGTTACCCAGCGTTTTACGCAGATCATCGAGATTGACCGCGCAAGCGCGCATGACTTCCGCAGCCGAGGGATTATCGAGCAGTGCCAGCAGCAGATGCTCAACGGTGATGAACTCATAACGAGCCTGCCTGGCTTCGACAAACGCCATATGCAAACTAACTTCTAATTCTTGCGCAATCATACTTCCTCCATCACACATTGCAGGGGGTGTCCTGCCTTACGAGCGTGCGTCAAAACGAGTTCCACTTTGGTCAGTGCAATGTCTTTCGAATAAACACCGCAAACGCCTTTGCCATCACGATGTACTCTTAGCATGATCTGCATCGCAGTCTCACGATCTTTATTAAAGTATTCCTGAACAACCGTCACTACAAACTCCATCGGAGTGTAGTCGTCGTTTAATAATAGTACCTGATACATGGAAGGCGGCTTGAGCTTTTGCGCTTGCCGTTCCAAGATCGTACTGTTTTCATGCTTGTTTCCCATACGCCTATTTTAGTACGTTGATCGATGCGAGAAGTGAATAATAAGCGAATAAAGACAGCCAAGTTCTAGACTTCAATCAATGTTACTCGCTTTCAAGACTTTTCACAGATGGTGATCATTTTCCAGAGATCAAGCTCGGAATCACGTTAGGGAGACGTTTAGTCAGAGCGGCCTAATTTGTTAAACTCAATTAAAAATACAACAATACAACACCCTAGGCCAGAAGTTTCTTGACATGAGGTTTTTTTCCGCCAAGAATGATATCAGTTGGCTACGTTAGTATTTATTAGTTAACACGAAGGGGGCAGGTTTAGGGAGGGCTGGCATGTCGCCAGGTTTCTTGCTTTTACGGCTCGTGTGATTAGATTCTATTTGAAAGATGCATTATGGCAACAGGTACCGTCAAGTGGTTCAATGATTCCAAAGGCTTCGGCTTTATCACTCCGGACGACGGTGGTGAGGATTTGTTCGCCCACTTTTCCGCAATCCAGATGAACGGCTTCAAGACTCTGAAAGAAGGTCAAAAAGTATCGTTCGAAGTCACGCAAGGCCCTAAAGGCAAGCAAGCTTCTAACATCCAAAATCCGTAATTTTCGGATCAGGAATTTCGAAAAGCCCCGCTTTGACGGGGCTTTTTTTTGCACTGCCCTCACTCCGCTGCAGCCTCATGACACTGCGTTATAAATTCATCCTCTTCGCGATCATTCCGCTGCTGCTTTCCTTCTTCGGCATCGCTACTGCGGTGTTTTATCAATCGACCCAATTGGCACAGCAACAGCGCCACAGCGTCGAACAAGCCTACTTGGCCAGCAAAGAACTCGAACTCAAGCACTACGTCAAATTAGCCAAGTCAGCTATCGCCCACCTCTACGAGCATGACCACGGCACGCCACGCAATCAGGAAGAAGCCAAGAAAATTTTAGCCTCACTCGATTTCGGCGATGATGGCTACTTTTACATCTACGATCGGCAAGGTAACAACCTGATGCATCCGCGTCAGCCCGAACTGGTCGGGCGCAATCTGTGGAATATGACTGATCCACAAGGGCAACTGACAATACAAAAACTGATCCACGCAGCCGACCAAGGCGGCGGTGCCGTCCGTTATCTGTGGGAAAAACCATCGAGCCATCAGATGGCGGCCAAACTCGGTTATGTGATTCCGCTGGAACGCTGGGGTTGGGTACTCGGCAGCGGGATCTATCTCGATGATGTCGAGAGCGCGCTGACCCGCATCGATGTGCAAGGCGCGGCGAATATCCATAACACCATGTTTTGGATCGTCGGCATTACGCTGGCCTGCGCTCTGGCCATCGCCGCTGCCGGCTTGGCACTCAATATCAGCCAATCACGCTTGGCCGATGCCAAGCTCAAGGTCCTGACGCGGCGCATCGTCAGCTCGCAAGAAGATGAGCGTGCACGGCTGTCGCGCGATCTGCACGATGGGCTCAGTCAATTGCTGGTGTCGGTGAAACTGCAGATCGAATCGGGCGTCGCCAAGCTGGCCCCGGTACAGCCTGCCCAAGAGGCCGCACGCATCGCGCTGGCGCGCGCTACCAAACAGCTCAACGAAGCCTTGGCAGAGGTGCGCCGCATCTCCCACGACCTGCGGCCAGCCATGCTGGTCGACCTCGGGGTGGTGGCCGCCTTTGAGCATCTGGCAGCCGAATTTGAAAACGCCACCGCCCTGCCGGTATTATTGGTCACCGAAGGGAAGTTTCACGGCTTATCGGAAATCAGCGGCACGGTGCTGTACCGGGTAGCGCAAGAAGCGCTGACGAATATCCATAAACATGCCAAGCAAGTGAGTCAAGTGGAAATCGAATTGCGTGCGCATGGAAACACCGTCACACTCTGTATTATCGACAATGGCAGCGGCTTCGACGCTCAAGGCATCGCCGAGCACCCCAAGCGTGGCATCGGCCTGTCGAATATGCGCGAACGCTTGGCGACGGTACAGGGGCAGTTGCTGCTGCAATCAAACAGTAAAGGCACGCGTGTCGTGGCCAGTATCCCTCACGGAGAATAATAAGTAATGAATCAGACCACCCCGATCAAGCTACTGTTGGTGGATGACCATCCGCTGGTACGCGACGGCTTGCGCGCCCGTTTGGAAAGCGTGCCGCACTTTCAGGTTTGTGGCGAGGCCGGCAGCGCCGCGGAAGCGCTGAAGATCATTGCAGAACAAGCGCTCGATCTGGTCCTGATGGATATTAATCTCGGCAATACCAACGGCATCAGTCTGACCGCGCGCTTGAGTCAAGATTACCCGGCGATCGCCGTGATCATGCTGTCGATGCACGAAAAGGCTGAGTACGTGAGCCAATCGGTGCAAGCCGGTGCGCGCGGCTATGTACTTAAGGATGTCCCGGCAGAAGAGATTATCCACGCCATCGAAAGCGTCATCGCCGGCGGCAGCTATTTCAGCGCCGGACTGCAGAGTGAAGCCAACCGCAAACGACCGACGCAATTACTGACTCAGCGCGAGCAATGTATACTAGAGAGTATCGCCACCGGCAAATCGAACAAGCACATCGCCCGCGAATTGAGCCTGAGCGTGCGCACCATCGAAACCCACAGGCTCAATATCAAACGCAAGCTCAATATCGATGGCCAGGCCGATCTGATCCGCTATGCCATCAACAATCTAGCGCAGTAATACAGCGATACCAATGAAAAAAGCCGGCTTACGCCGGCTTTTTGTTTACCATGCAAACAGTTACATGTTTTCTATCATGACATCGCCGAAACCGGAGCACGATACTTGCGTAGCGCCTTCCATCAGACGGGCGAAATCGTAAGTGACTTTCTTGGCCGTGATGGATTTTTCGGTTGCCGAGATCAACAAGTCCGCCGCTTCCAACCAACCCATGTGACGCAACATCATTTCAGCCGACAAGATCAGGGAACCTGGGTTGACATAATCTTTGCCAGCGTATTTCGGTGCTGTGCCGTGGGTTGCTTCGAACATGGCCACGGAATCGGACAAGTTCGCGCCCGGTGCAATACCGATGCCGCCGACTTGTGCTGCCAACGCGTCGGAGATGTAATCGCCGTTCAGGTTGAGGGTAGCGATGACACTGTATTCAGCTGGACGCAACAGGATTTGCTGCAGGAATGCATCGGCAATCACATCCTTGACGACGATATCTTTGCCAGTCTTAGGATTTTTAAATTTGCACCATGGGCCGCCATCGATCAGTTCTGCACCGAATTCTTTTTGTGCCAATGCATAGGCCCAATCACGGAAGCCACCTTCGGTGTACTTCATGATGTTGCCTTTATGTACAATCGTCACCGATGACTTGTCGTTGTCGATTGCATACTGGATTGCTTTACGAACCAAGCGCTCAGTGCCTTCGATGGAAACCGGTTTGATACCGATGCCCGAAGTTTCTGGGAAACGGATTTTCTTGACGCCCATTTCGGTGGTCAGGAAAGCGATCAGTTTTTTGACTTGTTCGGAACCTTGTGCGAATTCGATACCGGCGTAGATATCTTCCGAATTTTCACGGAAAATTACCATGTCGGTTTTTTCCGGTTCACGGACTGGCGATGGCACGCCTTTGAAATAACGGACTGGACGCAGACAAACGTAGAGATCAAGTTCCTGACGCAGGGCGACGTTGAGCGAACGAATGCCGCCGCCGACTGGCGTAGTCAGTGGGCCTTTGATAGAAACAACGTAGTCGCGCAAGACTGTCAGCGTTTCTTCCGGCAACCAGACGTCAGGGCCGTAAACCTTGGTCGATTTTTCACCAGCGAAGATTTCCATCCAGCTGATTTTGCGCTTGCCGCCGTAAGCTTTGGCAACTGCGGCGTCAACCACCTTAATCATGACCGGGCTGATATCCACGCCAGTCCCATCACCCTCGATATACGGGATGATAGGATTGTCAGGAACAGTCAGCGAGAAATCGGCATTGACGGTAATTTTTTTACCTTCAGCAGGAACTTGAATATGTTGATACATCGTTTTCTCCGTAGTTAAGCGAACAAGCGGGGTGCGCTGGGTACGCTGAGTTGTGTTATGTCGTAAATATGTCTTGTCTCTATATAATAACGAAAGTCGGCGTCAAGACTGGTGCGCGATCGACTCTGCGCCAAAAACTCTCGTTAACCCTTGTTAACTCTTATATAAGACACAAGACCAGCATTTCGTATTATGCACTAGTATTTTACTGTGTGCCATCAATTTACCAAATTGCGCTTACCATATTGCCATGAAACTGATCTTACTCAACAAACCTTTCAACGTGATGTGCCAATTTTCGGCCCATCCCAGCCGCCAAACTCTAGCCGATTATCTGAGCCTACCTAATATATACCCAGCCGGGCGGCTTGATGCTGATAGCGAAGGATTAATTTTACTGACCGATGATGGGCAACTGCAGAACCGCATCAGTCACCCCGATCACAAACAAGCGAAAACCTATTTAGTACAAGTCGAAGGCAGCCCGACTGCAGCGCAACTGGCGGCCTTACGCGCGCCCTTGGATTTAGGTGACTTTGTGACGCAGCCATGCCAAGCGGTACAAATCATGCCGCCCGACTGGCTGTGGCCACGCCATCCGCCGATCCGCGAACGCGCGCAAATACCCACGGCTTGGCTGAGCTTGACCCTGTCGGAAGGAAAAAATCGCCAGGTGCGGCGAATGACGGCGGCGGTCGGCCTGCCTACCCTGCGCTTGGTGCGCAGTGCTATCAGCGGCTTTTCCTTGGCCAGCCACCCGCTCATGCCGGGAGAATGGCAACAAGTGACACTGTGACACTGCAAGCAGACGGTGACAGGCGTGTTAGACGTGGGTTTATTTTGCATTTCTTGAATAATCGTGTCAACCGGCAACACTACTACGCCGTTCTCATCAGTGCTGCACTGAAATCATCATGCTGTTACCCCCCTACTCTAAGGAATGAACATGAAAAAATTGATCGCCGTTTTGCTTGCTGGTCTGTTTGCTTCCGTCGCATTTGCTCAAGTTGCCGCTGCGGCTGACGCCCCTGCTTCAGCCCCTGCCGCTTCCGCCGAAGCCGCGGCACCGAAGGCTAAAAAAGCCAAGAAAGCGAAAAAAGCTGCCCCTGCAGCCGATGCGGCAGCCGCAGCAGCCAGCAAATAAGCTTTACCGCATTAAAAAAGGCAGTAAATCGAGCGTAAAGCGCTTAGGTTTACTGCCTTTTTTTTATTTGCGGTACGATACGGCCTTCACCTTTTTTTCACCCTGATTAATCATGAATAAACATTTCCTGCTCCGCCTCGCTACCCTGCTGGCTTTTTCCGTCTGCGCGGCTGGCGTCAGCGCGCAAACAAAGTTGCCAATAAAACAATTGTCAGCCGGTATGTATGTGATTCAAGCCGAAGTGGCCAGCAGTGATGCAGAACGCGAGCAAGGTCTGATGTTGCGCACCAAAATGGCGGGCAATGAAGGCATGGTGTTTGATTTTCATGCGCCGGCCGGGGTGTGCATGTGGATGAAGAATACCCTGATCCCTTTATCGGTGGCCTTCATCGATCGCGATGGCGTGATCGTCAATATCGAAGACATGGCACCGGAATCACTCGACTCACACTGCGCCAAACGCACCGTGCAATACGCACTGGAAATGAATCTCGGTTGGTTCAAGCAAAAAAATATCAAACCGGGTACCAAAATCGAGGGCTTGCCGCTGGCACGTTAATCACAATAGCTTCTTGCAATGCAAAAAACCGCAGTATCTGCGGTTTTTTTTCACTGCCCATCTGTACTGCTGCGCTTAAGCTTGCCGTCCGGTTTGGCACCTTAGCACCCGACCAGAGTCAACAAGACTCAGTTAATTACGCAGCCAGTGCTTTCAAAGCGGAAGCCAGACGGCTCTTATGGCGAGCTGCCTTGTTCTTGTGAATGATTTTTTTGTCAGCGATACGATCGATAGTCGATACGGATGTTTGAAAAATAACTGCAGCAGCGGCTTTGTCACCGGCTTCGATCGCTTTACGAACAGCTTTGATGGCTGTGCGCAGAGTCGAGCGTTGGCTGGAGTTGTGTGCGTTTTGTTTTACTGCTTGACGAGCACGTTTGCGTGCTTGTGCGGTATTTGCCATGAGATTTCCTAAACGTGGTCAAAGCGACGAGGTCAAAGCAAGTTGATAAAATGCCACGCCGCAAAATTCTATACAGCTTTGTAGTATAACGACTTTTATTTTTCTTAGCAAGCATTACTGTGGCTTGGCAGATTGCGCACTCACTCGCAAGGCCTACTGTATCGTTAATTTTTTTCTGCCACTGTAACTGTCGCCCGCCGCGCTTCTATGGGAAAGTAAGGCAATCGTTCCCTATAAGGATAGTTATCATGCAATGCCTGCCCCTGCAATTAAGCGCTCAACGCGTCGCCCTCGAAACATTGACGCCTGCGCATCTCGATGAAATCACCACGGCCGCGGCCGATGGCGAACTGTGGAAATTATTTTTCACCTCTGTACCAGCACCGCAACACTGTACCCAGTGGCTCAGCAACGCCCTCACGGCGATGGCCGAGCAGCGGGCGCTGCCATTTGCGATCCGCGATCTGGCCACGGGTAAAATTGTCGGCAGCACGCGTTTTTTTAATTTGGTACGCGAACATCGCCGTCTCGAAATCGGCCATACCTGGCTGGCCCGCTCAGCCCAGCGCAGCGGCATCAATACAGAAATGAAATTACTGATGCTGCGGCATGCCTTTCAAGTGTGGGACTGCCTGGCAGTCGAATTTCGTACCGATTTTTTCAACCATCGCTCGCAAGCGGCGATCGAACGCCTCGGTGCCAAGCGTGATGGTATCTTACGCAATCACATGGTCATGCCGGACGGACGCATCCGTGATACTGTTGTGTATAGTATCTTGCAAAATGAATGGGCCGGCGTCGAACAGAATCTGCAGTATCTGCTCGATCGCCGCGCTTGAGCAATTAATCACCGCGCCGCTGCCGGCGCTTGGTCTGGGGAGAACCTTTACGTGCTGATCGATTTTTTCTTTACGCTCAAAGATGCCAAAGTGCCGGTATCGATCAAAGAATTTCTGATGTTGCTGGAAGCGTTGGAAAAAGGCTTGATCAGCATGTCGCTCGATGATTTTTATTTCCTCGCGCGTACCATCATGGTTAAGGATGAAGCCCACTACGATAAATTCGACCGCGCCTTCGGCCTGTATTTCAAGGGCATAGACACACTGTTTGAAAAACATCCCGAGATTCCGCTCGACTGGCTCAAGCAACGACTGGCGCGCGAACTCAGCGATGAGCAAAAAGCCGCCATAGAAAAATTCGGCTACGACAAGCTGATGGACAGGCTCAAAGATTTACTGAAAGAACAAAAAGAGCGCCATGAAGGCGGCAGCAAATGGATAGGTACCGGTGGCACCTCGCCATTCGGCAATGGTGGCAGCAACCCGGAAGGCATACGCATCGGCGGCCAAGGTGGTAAGCGCAGTGCGGTTAAGGTGTGGGAAGAACGTTCATTCAAAGATTACGATGCCGAACGCGAACTCGGCACGCGTAACATCAAAGTCGCGCTGCGCCGCTTGCGTAAATTCGCGCGCCACGGTGCGGCCGAAGAATTTGCCCTCGATGCGACGATACAGGCGACGGCCAATAATGCCGGCTATCTCGATATCAAAATGCAGCCGGAACGAAAAAATAACATCAAGGTGCTCATGTTGCTCGATGTTGGCGGCACCATGGATGACCATATTGCCCAGACCGAAGAATTATTCTCCGCCGCCAAGACCGAATTCAAGAATATGGAATTTTTTTACTTCCATAACTGCGTCTATGATTATTTATGGAAAAACAATCGACGCCGCCATGCCGAAAAATTTCCCACCATGGATATTTTGCGCAAGTATCCGGCCGATACCAAGCTGATCTTTGTTGGCGATGCCACCATGAGCCCCTATGAAATCCTGCAGCCGGGTGGCTCGGTTGAATACAATAATGAAGAAGCCGGCGCCGTCTGGCTGCAGCGTTTCGCCAGCACTTTCCCCAAATATGTGTGGCTCAATCCGGAACCGGAAGCGGTTTGGCAGTACCGCCAATCGATCAGCGTGGTGCGCCAGTTGATGAGCGAGCGGATGTTTCCCGTCACATTGGAAGGTTTGGCGCGCGCCATGCGGACCTTGAGCAAGTGATCAATCGTACAGTTGCAGCGATTTTTTCATTGTGTTGAGCAACACCAGGCGCGTCAGCGGTTTAACCAGAAAACCGCTGCAGCCGACCTTCGCGGCCCGTTCGATCTGGTATTCAAACGACTTATCGACCAGCAAGATGACCGTAGTCCGCAAGCCGAGGTTTTGCCGTTTGAGCTCGGCGCATAGGGCATAGGGATCGAGCTGCGGCATCGAGGTATTGATCAGGGTCAGCGCATGCTGATTATTCCCATCGAGCATGAGGGCGCTGCGCTCATCGGTCGCTAAGGTGACATTGATGCCGAACGGATCCATCATGGCGGCGACATACTCGCGAAACTGGGTATCCTTATCCACCACCAAGATACCGCCCTTGGCCACCGCTTGCGCGCGCATTTTGGCATAGACATCGGGATCGGTCAAATCGAGATCGAGCCGCTTGTCGCGGCGTCGCTCATGAACGGACACGGTTTTACGTGCACTCAAACCGGTCAGCACCAGTGTGCGTTGATCGATCATTTCATCGAGCAAGGTGAAAATTTTGCGCCAGCGAATAGGCCGCGGCATCACCCGATACGGCAAGTCGACCTCAGTTTTACCAATAAGCAACACCGGCTGCGCCACACCAGGGTGTAAATCCGATAAAGTTGCGAGCGCTTTTAATTCACCCGCATTCACAATATACATGTCAGGATCTTGCAGGCAGCCTCGTTTGAGGCAGGTATAGCTATACCCGGTTTCGCGCGCAACCGCCAAAACACTGAAAAAAGTATCTTCTTCACTGGCCGAAAATCCAAGCAAGCGGATAGCGATCGTTGGAGTTTTTTGTGACATCGTTTATCCATCTACTCAATACAGCTACAATAGCTGCAAAAACGTATGCAAGAATACATCCAAATGATGTAAGTCCGATCAAACAAATTGCAAAACTTCATCACATTTCAACCAAAACAACAGATTCCTATTGGCATGGCCACTAAAAAAAATACTTCTCCCTCTGACTACAGCGAATCCTCCATCCGTGTCTTGAAAGGTCTGGAACCGGTCAAACAGCGTCCCGGTATGTATACCCGGACCGAAAACCCCCTGCACATCATTCAAGAGGTGATCGACAATGCCTCTGATGAGGCCTTGGGCGGACATTGCCAGCATATACAAGTGGCCATCAACAGCGACGGCAGTTTCAGCGTTGAAGATGACGGCCGCGGTATCCCGGTCGGCTTGCACCCAGAGGAAGGCGTGCCAACCGTGGAAATCGTGTTTACCAGATTACATGCCGGCGGTAAGTTCGACAAGGGTTCGGGCGGTGCCTATGCGTTCTCGGGCGGCTTGCACGGGGTTGGCGTGTCGGTCACCAATGCTTTATCGAAACGCTTGGAAATCACCGTCTGGCGCGAAGCCGGCATGCATCAATTGACCTTCGCCGATGGCGACGTGATCGAGCCCTTGCGTAGTCAGGCTTTAGGACGCGGCGAAAAAAAATCGGGAACACGGGTCACGATCTGGCCCGATGCCAAATATTTTGATAGCCCCGCCGTGCCGCTGGCGGAATTGCAGCGCTTGCTACGTTCGAAAGCCGTACTGTTACCGGGCGTCAAGGTGACACTGAGCCAGGCCAAGACCGGTGAAACGCAAACTTGGCAGTATGATCAAGGCTTGCGCGGCTACTTGACCGAAGCGCTGGCACATGCCTCGCACGCCGAACCGCTGATTCCGATGTTTGAGGGCGAGCAGTTTGCCAATGCCGACCATGACGGCTTTGCCGATGGCGAAGGCGCATCGTGGGTGGTGGCTTGGACCGAAGAAGGTAATGTAGTCCGCGAATCGTATGTCAATCTGATTCCGACACCGGCCGGCGGCACCCATGAATCGGGCTTGCGCGAAGGATTGTTCGGTGCCGTCAAGAGTTTCGTCGAAATGCATTCGCTGCTGCCGAAGGGCGTCAAGCTGTTGTCGGAAGATGTGTACGCGCGTGCCTCCTTCGTGCTTTCAGCAAAAGTGCTGGACCCGCAGTTTCAAGGGCAGATCAAAGAGCGACTGAACTCGCGTGATGCGGTGCGCTTGGTCTCGACTTTCACCAAGCCGCCGCTCGAACTGTGGCTCAATTCGCATGTCGAATACGGTAAAAAACTGGCCGAGCTGGTAATTAAACAAGCGCAAACGCGCTTGCGTTCGGCGCAAAAAGTGGAAAAGAAAAAATCCTCGGGTGTCGCTGTTTTACCGGGCAAGCTGACCGATTGCGAATCCAACGACATCACCCGCAATGAATTGTTTTTGGTCGAGGGCGACTCCGCCGGCGGTTCTGCCAAAATGGGCCGCGACAAAGAATTTCAAGCGATTCTGCCCTTGCGCGGCAAAGTACTCAATACCTGGGAAGCGGAGCGTGATCGCCTGTTTGCCAACAATGAAATTCACGATATCGCCGTCGCCATCGGCGTCGATCCGCATGGTATCAAAGACAATCCGGATCTGAGTAATCTGCGCTACGGGAAAATCTGCATTTTGTCGGATGCTGACGTCGACGGTTCGCATATTCAGGTGTTGTTGCTGACGCTGTTTTTCAAACACTTCCCACAACTGATCGCGCGCGGCCACATCTGCGTGGCGCGGCCACCGCTGTTCCGTGTTGACGCGCCGGCGCGTGGTAAAAAACCGGCACAAAAAATCTATGCGCTCGATACCGGTGAGTTGACGGCGATCGAAGACAAGCTGCGTAAAGATGGGGTTAAGGATGGCGCTTGGAGCATTTCCCGCTTCAAGGGTCTCGGTGAAATGAATGCCGTGCAATTATGGGAAACCACGATGAATCCCGATACGCGCCGCTTATTGCCGGTAGCACTCGGTGAATTCGATCAGGAGTTTTCCGCCGAACGCTTCAATATGCTCATGGGTAAAGGCGAAGCCGCTGCCCGACGCGCCTGGATAGAAGAACACGGCAATGCCGTCGAAGCCGATATCTGATTACCAGCTGTTTTCCTGAATTGAAGAATACAAAATACTTATGAGCGATCAAGCAAATTTATTTGAATCCAGCCCGCCACCGATCGATGGTGAAACACTGACCTTGGCCACCTTCGCCGAGCGCGCCTACCTCGATTACGCCATTTCGGTAGTCAAAGGTCGCGCCTTACCCGATGTTTGTGACGGTCAAAAGCCGGTACAACGCCGCATTCTGTATGCGATGAATGAACTCGGTCTCAATGCCGCGGCCAAGCCGCGCAAATCGGCGGCCGTGGTCGGCGATGTACTCGGCAAGCTGCATCCGCATGGCGATCAATCGGTGTACGACGCGCTGGTGCGAATGGCGCAAGATTTTTCCTTGCGCTATCCGCTCATCGATGGTCAGGGTAATTTCGGTTCGCGCGATGGCGACGGTGCCGCGGCGATGCGATATACCGAGGCACGTCTGACACCGATCGCCAAATTATTAATGGATGAAATCGATCAAGGGACGGTCGATTTTCAGCCCAATTATGACGGCACCACCGAAGAACCGAAGTTACTGCCGAGCCGCTTGCCTTTCGTGCTGCTCAATGGTGCCTCCGGCATCGCAGTCGGTTTGGCGACTGAAATTCCGTCGCATAATCTGCGCGAAGTGGCGCACGCGGCAGTCGCACTGATACGCAACCCGAGCATGCAACATGCCGAACTCATGGGCATGATACCAGGACCGGATTTCCCCGGCGGCGGTCAGATCATCACGCCAGCCGCCGCGATTGCCGACATGTATGCCAACGGACGTGGCAGCATGAAGGTAAGGGCGCGTTGGAAGATAGAAGAAATGGCGCGTGGCCAGTGGCAAGCGGTGGTGACAGAACTGCCACCGGGTACCTCTTCGCAAAAGGTGTTGGAAGAAATCGAAGAAATCACTAATCCAAAAATCAAGACCGGTAAAAAAACTTTGTCGCCGGAACAGGTCAGCCTGAAACAATCGGTCCTGGCGATACTCGATACGGTACGCGACGAATCGGGCAAAGATGCGCCGGTGCGTTTAGTGCTGGAGCCGAAATCGAAAAACCAAGATCAAGCTGAATTCATGCAGATGTTATTGGCCCATACCTCGCTGGAAACCTCGGCCTCGATCAATTTGGTGATGATCGGTGGCGACGGCCGTCCGCGTCAGAAGGGTCTGCTCGATATCATCAATGAATGGATCGCCTTCCGCTTCATCACCGTCACCCGGCGCACCCAGTTCCGCCTCAAGAAAGTCGACGACCGCATCCATATTTTGGAAGGGCGCGAAGCGGTCTTGCTCAATATCGATGAAGTCATCCGTATCATCCGCGAATCGGATGAACCGAAACCGGCGCTGATGACGGCATTCAGTTTGTCGGAACGTCAGGCCGAAGATATTCTGGAAATCCGCTTGCGTCAGTTAGCGCGCTTGGAAACGATCAAGATCCAGCAGGAATTGAGCGAATTACGCAAAGAAAAAGAGGGGCTGCAAGATTTGCTCGAGCAACCGAATTCCATGAAGCGCATGCTGATCAAGGAAATCGAGAGCGATGCCAAGCAGTATGGCGATGAGCGCCGCACCATCATCGAAGAAGCCGCACGCGCCTCGACTGAAGCCAAGATCATCGATGAAGCGGTGACCGTGGTAATCTCCGACAAAGGCTGGGTACGCGCGCGCGGCGGCCATGCGCATGAAGCAGCACAGTTCAGTTTCAAAGCCGGCGACAGTCTGTACGGCACGTTCGAGTGCCGCACGGTCGACCAATTGCTGGTATTCGGTTCCAACGGACGCGTGTATTCGGTAGCAGTGTCGGCCCTGCCCGGCGCGCGTGGTGATGGCGTACCGATCACCACCCTCATCGATTTAGCCGCCGGCAGCAAGATTTTGCACTACTATGCCGGCCCGAGCGAGCGCACGCTGCTGCTGGCATCGAGCGCCGGTTACGGTTTCTGTGCCAATATCGCCGACATGGTCGGTCGCATGAAAGCCGGTAAAGCCTTCATGACGCTCGAGCCCGGCGATCTGCCGCTGGTGCCGACGGCAGTGGCCGACGATGCCAGTGCGATTGCCTGCTTATCGGAAAAAGGTCGTTTGCTGGTATTCGGCTTGGGTGAAATCAAAACCCTCGCCAGCGGCGGACGCGGCGTCACCTTGATCGATTTGGAAGCCGAGGAAAAACTGCTGGCAGCGATCCCGATCAGCCAGAAAGGGGTACGCGTGAGCGGCATCGGACGCGCCGGCAAAGCGCAGGACATCGCCCTCTCGGCCAACGCTCTGGCTCCGCATATCAATAAACGCGCACGCAAAGGCAAACTGCTGGAAGCGAAAGTTAAACCATCCGGTTTACAGCGTATCGGCTGAGTCATTCGCTATAGCATTACCGACGTCAGCGTCAAGGAACCAAGTTTCCTTGACGCTGACGTCGGCACGACAGACAGAATGGCGTCTCTGACACAATCAATGTGGGAACACGCATCGTTACTGGATTCCTGCCTACGTAGGAATGACGAGGCGAGAGCACGGGGGAGTGACATGTCTGCCGTTAGAGTAAGCAACTTAATGGATCGTCGCAAGCGACGATGGAAAAGCCTCTGGAACGGGTTTGCATCCCCTCCCATCGGATCGCTCCTTCGTCGCTCACCGGCCTGAAGAGGCTGTCGCAAAAGCCTGATGGACGTTTTTTACACCTGAAACACCGCATACCTCGTCATTCCCGCATGCCGCAGCCTCGTCATTCCCGCATGCTTTTAGCGGGAACCCAGTGTCGTTTTCAGCGCTGAAAACACGATCATCTCTGGCATTTTCAGTTAAGCACGAACGCCGCTGGGTTCCTGCCAAAAGCGCGCAGGAATGACGTGGCCACCAGTTAGGGTAATGACACCGACTGAAAACCCTTTTGCGACAGCCTCTGAAGGCCGGGGGTTCAAACCCTAGTCAGATACCCTGAATGGCAAAAATCATTGGCAAGTTAAAAATTTCTTTTTTGGTACTTTGCATTAAAAAAAGTTAAATTATTAGTACTAGTCCGATTGTTTGTTACTTTTCTCCTCCCTAAAATGGCTATCACCTGAAGTCGTCGATGGCCGCTACCCGGTACACCGAACGCGACTGCCAGGGCACTCGGCAAGCCGCTGAGAACCAATGGATAGCTCGATCACTACACACGGAATGAAGCTGTTGTTCAAGTCAAAAACTTGAAGCTTCAACTATATGCCTTTTTTTTTAAATACTTTTCTTGGAGATTTATGAAGCCTACCGTTTACGCACTGATCGGCGCCGCGCTGATTGCACCGTCTGCCTTTGCCGCACCCCAGGTGCAGACCCAGGGACAAAAAATTGTCACACCAGAGGCAACGATTATCACCGTCCCGCGCAATGCCGCACGCAGCGTCTACTGGACCCCGGAAAGACTCAGACAGGCCACTCCTATGCCAGCACCAAAGATGTCTGAGAACGATGTTTACTATTTCAAAAACGCAAAGCAGCAAACGCGCTGGAATACCACATCGCAAACAATAGAACCGGTGTTTCCAAACGCCCCGCTCTCCGGAGGTAAGCAACAAGGTGTACCGACGGCAGCCAACATGGCGATCATGCCCTACAGCACGGCTGGGAAACTATTCTTTGTCAACTCGAGAGGAGAAGCGTATTCTTGCTCGGCTCAATTTGTCGGCAATACCCGCACACTGCTGACGGCCGCACACTGCATCGTCGATAACGTAAGCGGTATGGCATTCTCCAATTTCGAATTCCGTCAGAATTATCCGAACAACAATGGTCAGCAAGGAATTCAATCGTACTGCTTAGGTATTAATCCAGCTTGGGTGAATCGTAGCCACAACATGGCGTTCAATGTGGATTACGGCTTCATGCGCACGACCTCGGAATCTCGCGGCGGCGCACTCGGCTTGCAAAGCAACGTCCCTTATCCTAACCTGACGGCACTCGGCTACCCGGGAAATTTCGGCTTCGGCGAGACCATGCAAACAGTGGACGGCACCAAAGGCGATATCTCCAATAATACCGTTCGCATGGATAACAATCCCATGACGTTCGGTGCCAGCGGTGGTGCGTGGACCACCAGTAATTATGCCGTAGGAGTCAATTCACATATCTCCTCAGCCTTTCCAACCAGCCAGTTCTCTCCCTTGTTTGACTCTGCCGCGATGGACGTCTACAATCGAATGGCACAGTACTGCCCGATGTAAGCTGCGCTTGGGTACTACAAGTAGTCGTACTCATGTCTACTTGTATCGCCCATAAAGAAAAAAAATCGTCCCTGCGGACGATTTTTAGCCTTCAAGCTCCGTGCGCATACTTGCGCACGGTGGATGATGCCCGG